>CAZLBU010000197.1:0-5563 GCA_964557815.1 uncultured Bifidobacteriaceae bacterium
GCGATCGTCACCAGCTCGTCGCCGCGGAAGGCGGTCAGGTAGATGCGATCGCCCTGGAGGATGGGCGACGAGTGCCCGGGCGGAAGCGGGAGGCGCCAGACGAGGTTCTTGGCCGGGCCGAACTCGGTGGGGACTTTCGTCGCCGTCGAAATGCCCGAGCCGTTGGGGCCGCGGAATCGGGACCAGTCGGGCGCGTCGGCCCCGCGCGTGGCCGGGGCCACCATCGCGAGCAGGCACAGGACGATCAGGGAGCGGAATCGCATGGCCGAAGTATAGGTGGAAGGCGGGCGCCGCGCGCGTCGCGGCCGACGTCCTTCGTGACGAGCGGGGGGACCATCCGACGGCGCTTCGAACGATGGCCGCGGGCCGGTTGCCGAAGGCCGGGCCGTCGCCGGCCTGACCGTTGGAGGGAGGCCGACTCGAGAACCGACAAACGCGCCGCCGGCCGCCACTGGGCCTGTTTGAGCCGCGTGATTCAGGGCGAGTTGCCCAAGTGCTTGTACAGGCCAGAGGCGCGTTTGACCGGCTGACCGACCGGTCAGGCGGGCGACGGCCCGGCCTTCGGCAACTCGAGGGCGGTCTGCCGCCTACGGCGCCGGGTTCGCCAAGCGCGCTCGAACCGCGTCGCGATCGACCGCCGTGCCCGCGAGGTAGACGGCCGAGATCTTCCGCGTGTTCGTGATGTCGTCCAGCGGGTTCGCGTCCAGCACCACGAAATCCGCGCGCTTGCCGGCCTCCACCGTGCCCGTGTCGGCGAGCTGCAGGAGCGCGGCGGAGTGCTTCGTCGCCGCCACGATGACCTGGCCCGGCGTCATGCCCGACGCCACCATGTCGGCCATCTCCACGTGCTGGCTCCACGGCGAGAAGCCATCGGTGCCCATGGCGATGGTCATGCCGGCTTCGCTCAGCTTCGCGAGGTTACGCGCCTGGATGCCGAACGTCTTCTGCGCCTCGGGCCGGTCGGTGGCGGCGGCCTGGAGCTTCTCGAGCGCGCCGGCCGGCATGCTGCCGGCGAGCCAGCCGTAGTCCTGGGCCACGCCCCGATCCGGCATGTTGGGGATGAGGACGACCTCCGGGCGCGCCTTCACCATGGCGATGAACTCGTCATCGACCTCGCGATCGCGGACGCCATGTGCGAAGGCATCCACACCGGCCTTCAGGAGGCCCTTCGCGTCCTCCAGCGAGAAGATGTGGGCGGCCACGCGGAGGCCGTTCCTGTGCGCTTCGTCGATGACGGCGGTGTAGAGCTCCGGCGAGAGCTTCTTGTACTTGCCGTCGCGATCGTCCACCCAGATCTTGATGATGTCCACCTTCAGCCCGGCCATCTCCTGCACGGCCTTGCGGGCATCGTCGACCGTGGTCACCCAGAACGGCGCCTCGCTCCGGCCCGGCTCGGGCGCGGTGATGCCGCGGCCGGCGGTGCGCAGCCGTGCGGCGCCAGGGATGGTCTCGTTGCGCACGTCGAAGGCGACGGTGCCGGTGTCGAGGCCCATGCTGAGGATGGCGCTGACGCCGAAATACGCCTTCGCGCGGAGCTGCTCGACCAGTGTCTCGCGTGCCGTGGACGGATGCGTGTGCGTGTCGACCAGCGCGGGGATGACGGTCTTGCCGGCGAGGCTGACGCGCGTCGCGCCCGCCGGCGTCGTCACCTGGCCGATCGGGCCCACCGCGGTGAATCGGCCGCCGTCCACCACGAACGTGGCGTTCTCGATGGCCGGGCCGCCGTTGCCATCCACGAGACGCGCGCCTTCGTAGACCGTGGCGGTCGAGGTGGGCGCGGCCGGCTCTGGCGTGGACGACTGACAGGCGCTGAGGGCCGCCGAGGCGCCCAGCAGCAGGGCGAGCGCGAACGGCGTGTGCAAGCGGGTGTGCGTTCGAAGCATGGCGTAGGGTAGCATGCGGGTTCGCATGGCCGATGTGACCACCGCCGCCGTCGCCGCACGCCTCATCGCCGACGCCGGCATCGACCGTGTCTTCGGACTTCCCGGGGGCGAGGTGCTGGTGCTCATCGACGAGCTTCGGAAGGCTGGCGTGGACTTCGTCCAGATGCGGCACGAGTCGAATGCCGGGCTGGCGGCCGCCGTCTACGGCAAGCTCCGCGGCCAGCCGGGCGTCGCGCTCACCACACTCGGGCCGGGCGCGGCGAACCTCCTGCTGCCGATGAGCAACGCCTGGCTGGACCAGGAACCGCTCGTCGCCATCACGGCGCAGATTCCCGATGAGTACCCCGCCGCGCACACGCACCAGAAGCTGCCGCTCCACGAGATCTTCCGCCCGGTCAGCCGCTACGTGGCGGCCGTGACCAGCGAGAACGTGGCCACCGTGGTCCCGCGCGCGCTGGCTGCGTCGGTCACGCGCCCCTTCGGCGCGGTCTACCTGACGCTCTCGGCCCGCGAGGCCACGAGGACAGCGGCCCAGGGCGGCAGCGAGCCGCGGCGGAGCATCGCGCCCACGCTGGCCGTCCCCGCGGGCGATCCCGCGGCCGTCGCGCGTGAGCTCCGCGACCGGATCGCCACCTCCGAGCGCCCGCTGGTGCTGGTCGGGCTCGGCTTCGATGCGTCCAACACTCACCGGCTGCAGCGGTGGCTCGCGGCGTGGGACCTGCCGGTGGCGGTGACGCCCAAGGTGAAGGGCGTGGTGGACGAGACGGCGCCGAACTTCGTGGGCGTCGTTGGCGGGATGGCCGCCGACGGCCTGATGTGCGACGCGATCGCCGCGGCGGACCTGCGGATCGCGTTCGGCCTGGATCCCGTGGAGATTGACAAGACCTGGCATGCGGAGCTCCCCTTCCACTGGGTGCTCGAGGCGCCGAATGCCTGCGACGTCTTCCCGCGCGGCGTGGAGCTCGTCGAGCACGCGTCGCTGCTCGACGCCCTGGCCTCAGAGGACGTTCCGCGATCGTGGGACGTGCCGTTCGCGTCGTTCCAGCAGCGGCGCCGCGCGCTCCTCGACGGGCACGCCTCTGCGCCCGGCACGATGTGGCCAGGCGACATCATTCGAGCGTTGGGCGGCGTCGCCCCACCGGAGACCATCGTGACCACCGACGTCGGATCGCACAAGTACCTGTTCGGCCAGTTCTGGCCGAGCCGGCAGCCCGAGACCTTCTGGATGTCCAACGGCCTGTCGGGCATGGCGTACGGGCTGAGCGCGGCGATCGGCGCCAAGCTGGCCCGCCCCGAAGCGCCGGTGCTGGCCGCCGTAGGCGATGGCGGCTTCTCGATGAACGCGCAGGAACTGGAGACTGCGGACCGCGTCGGCGCACGCTTCGTCACCGTCGTCCTCGAGGACGGCAGCTACTCGCTCATCAAGCTGGCGCAGGAGAACCGGAAGCTCGAGCCGTACCGGATGGACTTCGGGCGCATCGACACGGTGAAGATGGCCGAGGCGTGCGGCGTGGAGGCGCTGCGCACGGCCGACCCCGGCGAGCTGGCCTCGGCGGCATCCCTGGCGCTGGCCGAAGGCCGCAGCCTGGTGATTGCCGTGCCCGTGAACTACGCGGACTACCGGAAGCTGTTCTGATGTGACAGGCCGCAAGCCCCAAGCCCCAAGACCCAAGCCCCAAGCCCCAAGCCCCGAGCCCCAAGCCCCAAGACCCAAGACCTGTCGTAGACTGTCCCCCCGTTCCAAGGAGGCCCCTGATGATCGTCAATCTGCTTCAGCCCCCACGCCGAGCCCTCGCAGGCCTGGCTCTTGTCACCGTGCTCGCCGGGATCGCCGCGCTCCCCTCCGAGGCGCGCGCGCAGGACGTGATGACGAAGGAGTCCGTCGCTGAGCTGCGGACGTCGTTCCTCGCGGACCTCGAAGTCATGAGGGGCAAGTTCGTCGGTCTCGCGCAGGCCTTCCCCCAGGAGAAGTACACCTGGCGCCCGATGGAGGGCGTCCGCTCCGTGAGCGAGGTGCTGATGCTGGCGGCGATGGAAGGCTACTCGTTCGTGCCGAACTCCTTCGGCGCCAAACCCGCCGCGCTCGGGAGCCGCGAGGAGATGGCCAAGCTTCGGGCCATCACCGACAAGGCACAGATCATCGATCACATCAACAAGGGCTTCGCGCACGCGAAAGCCGCGCTCGAGGCGCTGGACCCGGCGACGCTCACCGGCAAGCGCACCGTGATGGGGCAGGAGCGCTCCGCGGCGCAGGTGGCGCTGCTCGTGGGCGGCGACATGCATGAGCACCTCGGGCAGATGATTGCCTATGCGCGGATGAACCAGATCGTTCCGCCCTGGAGCAAGTAGCATGAAGAGCCTCGCGATCGGATTGATCGGCGTCGCCTGCGGCGTCGCCGCGATGCTGGCGCAGGCGCGGATCAACCCCACGGACCCGCAGCCGACCTGCGCGATGTGCCCGGGCTACTACATCCCGGCCAGCGAGCTCGAGGCGTACCGGCAGAAGGCCGTCGCCGAGAAGCTCACCGATCAGCAGGTGCGCGACGTCGAGATTGGCAAGGCGCACATCGGCATCGGCATGGTGCATCGAGGGAAGCTCGACGCGCCGCTCCCGAACTCCGTGGCCGAGCACGACCTGGTGAGCGAGGTCTACTACATCCTCGACGGCTCGGCGACGCTCGTCCTCGGCCCGGACATCACCAATCGCCAGCGGCGGCCCGCGACGCTCCAGACCGTGCGCGAGTTCAACGGGCCGGGCAACAACGGCTCGGAGGTCCGGAACGGCGTGGCGCACAACATCAAGGCGGGCGACGTGGTCGTGATCCCGGCGGGCACGGGGCACTGGTTCACGAAGATCGACGACCACATCGACTACGTGATGGTGCGGATCGACCCGGACAAGGTGACGCCGCTCAAGGACGAAGCGGCGTCGAAGGCGTATCTGGCGAAGCCGGCGAGGGGCGGCGGCCGGTAGCGCGGCACGAACTGGCGCGCCGCGCGCCGGTCAGGGCTCGTCCAACAACGCTTCGACGTCGCGGGTCAGGGCGGCCATTGCGCGCTCCAGGGCCTCCCGAGCGGAGGCGATGGACGCCGGATCGCCGGCGCGGGCACGCTGCTCCAGCCGTCGCGCGCGCTCGAACGCCTCGCCCTGCGAGAACAGTCCCGCCGCCCCCTTGATGGCATGCGCGGCCGCGGCGACCTCGTCCAGATCGCCAAGGTCTGCGGCCCGGCGCAGCCGCGCGAGGAGGCCGGGGGCGTCGGCCACGAACACGCCGGCGGTCTCGGCCAGCAGGCTCGCGCTCCCGCCGAAGGCGGCGAGCAGCGTCGCGTGATCCACCGATTGTGCGGCGGGTCGCTCCGTCGCGCCGTCCGCCTGGGCCGGCCCGGACGGGAGGCCGCAGCACTCGCCGATCGTGGCGAAGAGCTCGTCGGGCCGCAGCGGCTTCGCCACGTAGGCGTCCATCCCGGCTTCGAGGCACCGCTCCCGGTCGCCGGACATGGCGTGCGCGGTGAGCGCGATGATGGGCACGTGCTCGGCGGTGTCCCGTTCACGCGCGCGGATCGCGGCCGTGGCCTCGAGGCCGTTCATCTCCGGCATCTGCACGTCCATCAGGATCACGTCGAAGCGCCGGGCGGCGCTGGTATCGACGGCTTCACGGCCGTTCCCGGCCACCGTCACG
>CAZLBU010000198.1:0-2733 GCA_964557815.1 uncultured Bifidobacteriaceae bacterium
GGGTGCCGCTGAACAGGGGCCCGGCCGCGCCGGTGGCCACCGCAACCGCCGTGGAGCCGGCCACCTGCAGGAACTCGCGGCGCCTGACGTACCAGCTCTGCGGGGTGACCTCGGATTCGCGAATGTCAGCCGGCTTCTTGATCAGCATCGGGGACCTTTCTCCGCTCGTACAGCTGCGCTGGCCGCTCGGGCGAAACTCACACATAGTACAACGCCGGCAGGCCCGGGTTCTTCGCGGCTCCGCGTCGCCAGCGCCGGCGCCCGGCCGGCAGTCTGACGTACGCCTCTGCCCCTTTAGAGCCCGGTTGCGCCCTTTACGTTTCAGCCGCCCCGCCGCAGCCGCCTGTGGGACTCGTCGTCGTCCCCGGTTGCCGATACGATGAGCTCTGCAGGACGGGAATCACCATGGACACCAGCAAGGGCACGACTCGGCGCTTCGTTGTACCTCACGCGGTGCTCGCCACGACATCGCATGAGCTTCGAGGCCCGCTGGGCGTGGCGCGCGGGCACCTGCGGCTGCTGAGCCAGGACGAGGGACTCGATCCGGGTGTCGCGAAGGCCGTTGGCGACGCGAGCCGCGCGCTGGATCGCATGACGGGCCTCCTGGACGAGCTGAGCCGGTACGCGCAGTGGGCCCGCGGGGAGTCGGCCCTCGCGCCCGCCCGTGCGTCGCTCCGCGAGGTGCTGACGCAGGCGGCCGCCCGAGCCGTCTCCGCCGCGGGGGCCGACGGCGCCCTGTCGGTCGAGGTTCAGTCGTCCGCCGATGTGACCGCCGGGGTGGATGTTCAGCGGCTGGCAGAGGCGTGCGCCTCCCTGGTGGTGGCCGTCGCGCGCGCCCATGCGCAGTCGCCGGGCGTGAGCCTCGCCGTGTCGGGAACGAGCCGCGGCGCCACCCTGCGGATCGAGCCGCTTCCGATGGTCCAGCGGCGCCTGCAGTCCCGCCCGCCCGACCTCGGCCGTGGAGGGATGGGGCTGGCCGTGCCCTTCGCGGACCTCGTCATCAGGGCCCATCGAGGGGTATTGACGGAACTGTGGGTTGCCGACACGTGGTACGGGTACCGCGTCAGGCTGGAGGGGGCGGACTCGGGGCAGCTCGGCTTTTGACAGGAACGGACTCCAGGGTGTACCCTCGCCGCCCGAGGCCCGGTGAATCAATCTCGATTTCGCGCCCTGGCCACGAGGATCCTGCATGAGCAACCACACCCCCCCGAAGGATGACTCCACCCCGAAAGACGTTTCCCGCCGCGAGGCGATGAAGACGGCCCTCAAGGCCGGTGCCTACGCCGCACCAGTCATCATTGCCGCCAGCGTGCCCACCCCGGTCAGCGCCCAGGTGACGGGCCCGACAGGCACGCTGACGGGCACCGTGACCAACGCCGCCAACGGCCAGCCCATCTCGGGCGCCACCGTGTCGGTCAACGGCGCCTCGACAACCACCAACGCGAGCGGCGCCTTCACGCTGGCCAACGCGCCGGCCGGCGCACGCACGGTCACCACCAGCGCCTCCGGCTTCACCACGCGCACTGACGCGGTGAACATCCCCGCGGGCGGCACGCTGAACGTCAGCATCTCCCTCGTGCCGACCTCCGTGGGCACGGGCGTGTCGATCGTCCTGACGTGGGGCGCGCAGCCGAGCGACCTCGACTCGCACCTGGTCGGCCCCGACGGCAGCGGCGGACGGTTCCACTGCTACTACGGCAACGAGAACCCGGTGCCGTTCGTCTCGCTCGACATCGACGACACGTCGGCCTTCGGCCCCGAGACCATCTCGGTGTCTCAGGTATCGGGCAGCTTCGTGGCCGGCAGCTACAACTACTACGTCCACAACTACAGCGGCACGCCGGAGTTCACCGTGTCGAGCGCCGTCGTCACGGTGTTCGCCTCGGGCGCCCAGGTGGCCCAGTATCAGGTGAGCGGGGCCAGCGGCAACCCGGCCGACGACGTCTGGTCGGTGTTCCAGTTCAACCTGACGGCCAGCGGCGCCGGATCGTCCATCACGCCGGTGCAGCAGTTCACGACGGTGCCTCCAACGCTCGGACCGCTGCCGGCCAAGCGCCGGTAGCCTCCGACGGCCACGCGCGTCGTGGCCTCGACGTTCCACCAGCTGTGGCTGCGAGCGACCCTCGCAGCCACAGCCGTTCCTGCCCTGGCCCCTCTCGCACGGCCATGACGGACTCACACCCGGTGCCTCCCTCTCCTGACGCGCCACCCGCGCGCGATCCCCGTGTGCTGGACGAGCTGCTCGCCGACGGCAGCATGGTGCTCTACCACACCGCCTCGCGGAAGTTGATGACGCTCAACCCCACCGCCGCCCTGGTGTGGGAGTACTGCGACGGCCGGCACACCATCGAGCAGATCACCGACGAGGTGCGCGGCGTGTTCCCAACCGTCTCGACGATTGCGGACGATGTCGTCGGCGTGCTGAACGATCTCCGGGCGCGCGAGATGCTCCGCCTGCCGCAGGCGCCCTCGTGACCGACGCGTTGCCGGACACGCGCGCGGACGCCGTACGCCGCAGAATCGGCCCGCGGAACGTCGCCGTCATCGTCCCGGACGCGGCGGACCGAGCGGCCGTGGAGGCCATCCTCGGCGGCTTTCCACGGATGGCTGAAGAGACGCCAGACGAGGCGACGTACGCCCTCCGGCGGGACGCGGCGGGCGGCTGGGAATTCTGGTCGGGCGCCACGCGCACGCACCAGGCGACGACGCTGGAGGACGGCCTGCTGGCCCTCG
>CAZLBU010000198.1:2743-5538 GCA_964557815.1 uncultured Bifidobacteriaceae bacterium
GATCCCTCGGGCTCCCTCAGCGTGCTCGTGCTGGGTGAGTCAGGCGTGGGCAAGACCACGGTGACGCTCGCGCTGATCGCAGCCGGCTTCAGGCCCTACACTGATGACGTCATCCTGCTGGACCCTGAGAGCCTGATCCCTGCGACCTTCGAGCGCGCCTTCCACGTCGATGCGACGACCCGGGCCCTGGTCGATGCGCTGCCGCACGACCCGGCCTGGGAGGTGCCCGGCGTGCCCGACGGGTACTTCCTGCCGGCAACGTGGGCGCGGGAGCCGCTGCCGGTGCGGGCGGTCATCGTGCCGAAGGCGCGGGACCATGCGCGGCCGCTGCTCGTCGGCCTGCCCATCTCCGAGGCGGCCACGACGATCCTCGGCTTCAGCGGCTCGCTCGAGCACGCGCCGGCCCTCGCCTTGAAGACGGCCGCGCGCCTGACCGCTTCAGCGCCCTGCTATGCACTCTACGCGGGCCCGCTCGCGCGCACCGCGCAGTTCCTTGCGGAGGCGGTCGAGGAACTCGGGAAGAGAAAGTGAAAAGGCAGAAGGCAGAAGGCAGAAGGAAGAAGGCCGAAGGAAGAGATCAGGGAAAGGAGGTGGCGTGAACCCACCCTGGCTTCATGCTTCTCGCTTTTCAGTTCTGCCTTTTGCCTTGTGCCTTGTGCCTTGTGCCTTCCCCCCTTTTCTTCACCCTGAGGGCGAGCCTCTTCGCTGAGCCGACGATTGAGCTTCCCGCCGCAATGCCCCGATGCTCGAGGTACTCGCGGCCCGGCAGCAGTACCCATCGCAGCACGCGGAGGCGGGCGCGCACTCCGTGGACGCGGCTGAGCGCGGCGCCGAGCGGCCAGACGCCGGGGCCTTCGATGGTCAGGTCCGCCGACGGGATCCCGTCCACGTGGCGCATCAGCCGCCGCAGGTCCCGCTGCGCCAGCGAGAAGGCCGACGCGGATCCGAGGCCGGCCCGGATGCGCTCCATCTGCGCGTCCGTGATGGGCGCCGCGGCATAGCGCCGCGCCGCCTCGAGCGCGGCGGTCACGGGCGCCACCACGCGCAGGTCGGCCGTGCGCGCCGCGACGTACGCCCAGTCGAGGCGCCGGTTCCGCAGGACGATGCGCGCGATGTCGTGGAGCCAGATGAGGCGGAAGTCCAGGTGCTTGGCCGCCAGGTGCGTGGTCACGTGGAGGAGCAGATCCTCGGGCGACATCACGCGTCCGGCGCCATCCGGGCCAGGCGTAGACCGCTCCCACACGAGGGCCGCATGGCGGCGAAGCGCCGCGGTGTAGGCCTCGTCCAGGTCCGTCAGGCGGCCGACGGCAAGCTCGAGGGGCGCGGGACGATATTCGATGAGGGAGTCGAAGCCCTGGCGCGACGCGAACCAGCAGTAGTCGCGCGAGTCGATCTCGAGCCGCTCGTCCTCGACGTACGACGGCGCATGGTCCACCTCCGCATAGCCCCGCTGCTGCAGGAGGTCGCCCATCCGCGCCACGTCGCGCGGGCGCACCAGCAGATCGAGATCGCTCAGCGGGCGAAGCGCCGGCGTCGGGTAGTACGCGGGCGCGAGCTCGGCGCCCTTGAGAGGCATCACGTCGATGCCGGCATCGGTGGCCGCGCGCAGCACGGCCCGCAGTTCCTCGAGGAGCAGGCGATTGCGGAAGTGCCGCGTCCAGTACGCCTCGTGCAGCGCGTCGCGCGTCGCCTGGTCCACGAGCACGTCGGGATGGCGGCCCAGCCAGTCGTGCAGCAGCGGCGCCACGCCCTGCCGCTCGGAGGCGCGCACCAGGTACGGTAAGTCGAGCGGTGTCCCCGCGCCGGCCACCCCCCCTCCGCTCTCCTGCACACGCGTGGCGGCAATCAGCAGCGCGTTCTCGGCGATGAAAGCAGTGTGACGGTCGGGCACGCACGGGCTCCGGCGTGGTGGGAATCGAGCCGCAAGGCTCGGCCTATACTAACAGCGCGCGCACCGTATGACGACGACCACGCCATCATCCCGCCTGCTCACGAGCGCCGTGCTGCTGGCGGCTCTCGCCGGCCCCGCGGCGGCGCAGGTGCGCCTGGCGGACGAGTCGGATCGCGCGGCCTTTCGCTCGTGGTTCGTGCTGCTCGCCGAGGCGCAGTTCGAGCGCGCGGCGCCCGAGGTGACCGACTGCGCGGCGCTCGTGCGGTTCGCGTTCCGCGAGGCGCTGCGCCCGCACTCGCCGGAATGGGCGCGGCTGGTGGCCCTGCCCTTCACCCCGCAGTTCCCCGACGTGCGCTCTGCGCCGAAGGCCACGGCCGGGAGCTTGCCGCTCTTCCGCGTGAGCGACGACACGCCCGGCCGCTACGGCGAGTTCGCCGACGCGAAGACGCTCATCGCGCTCAACACGGTGCCCGTCGGACGCCACGTCGCGCGTGCCCGCCCGGGCGACCTGCTCTACTTCCGCCAACCCGGCCAGTCGCAGCCGGATCACCTGATGGTCCTCGTCGGGCGCTCGTTCTTCGACGAGGAAGGCGCTGACTGGATCGTCTACCACACCGGGCCATCCGACGAGGGGCCGGGCGAGGTCCGCAAGGTCCGGCTCGAGGCACTGGCGCGGCACCCTTCGCCACGGTGGCGTCCCTCACCGTCCAACCCTCAGTTCGTCGGCGTGTTCCGTCTCGCCGCCCTGCACACGCCGTGAACAGGAGGCTTCCCGCTCCGCTCCTGGCGCTTTTGATGCTCCTCAGCGGTGCCGCCACCCTCGGGGCGCAGGCCCCGGCCGACGGCGACGCCGAGAACCGTCCGGCCTTCTCGCTCTCGACGCGCGAGGTCTTCACGACGCGCG
>CAZLBU010000199.1:0-5517 GCA_964557815.1 uncultured Bifidobacteriaceae bacterium
AAGGCGCGCGACCCGATTGAGGCCTTCGCCGCGCGGCTCGCGCGCGAGGCCGGCCTGACCCCCGAGGAGCGGCGGCAGATCGACGAAGCGGCCATCCGCGAGGTGCAGGAGGCCATCGCCTTCGCGGAGGCCGGCACCTGGGAACCCCTCGAGCAGTTGACGACGGACGTCTACACGCCGCGCGTGCCGGAGGCGGGTCATGCCTGACGTGCCATCCACTCCTACCACCGTCCGCACGACGTACCGGGACGCGGCGCGCGCGGGCATCCGCGAGGCGCTGCAGCGGGATGCGCGCGTGTTCCTGATGGGCGAGGACGTGGGCCGCTACGGCGGCGCCTACGCCGTGAGCAAGGGCCTGCTCGCCGAGTTCGGCCCCGATCGCATCCGCGACACGCCGCTCTCGGAGAGCACGTTCGTCGGCGCCGGCATCGGCGCGGCGCTCGGCGGCATGCGGCCCATCGTCGAGGTGATGACGGTGAACTTCAGCCTCCTCGCGCTCGACCAGATCGTCAACAACGCCGCCACCATCCGACACATGTCCGGCGGGCAGTTCAGCGTGCCGCTCGTCATCCGCATGGTCACCGGCGCCGGCCGGCAGCTGGCGGCACAGCACGCGCACAGCCTCGAAGGCTGGTACGCCCACATTCCCGGCATCCGGATCGTGGCGCCGGCCACGCTCGAGGACGTGCGCGGCATGCTGTGGACCGCCCTCGACGACCCCGACCCGGTCCTCGTCTTCGAGCACCAGGGCCTCTACAACATGGAGGGTGACCTGGCGGCGAGCGCCGGTCCCGTGGACATCGATCGCGCGGCTGTCCGCCGGCGCGGCGACGACGTCACGCTGGTGACGTACGGGGGATCATTGTTCAAGTCGCTGCAGGCGGCCGAGCTGGCGATGGCCGAGGGTGTCTCGGCAGAGGTGATCGACCTCCGGACGCTGCGGCCGCTCGACATGCAGACCGTCGTCGCCTCGGTCCGCCGCACGCACCGGTTGGTGGTGGTGGACGAAGGCTGGCGGAGCGGGAGCCTCTCCGCGGAGATCACCACGCGGATCGTCGAGCAGGCGTTCTACGATCTGGACGCCCCGGTCGTCCGGGTGTGCACCGAGGAAGTGCCGATTCCCTATCCCAAGCACCTGGAGGACGCGGCAGTGCCCCAGCCTGCGTCCATCCTGGCCGCACTGAAGCAGGTTACGACCGCCGAGGGCGGTCGGTAGGCGGTCGAGGGTCCTCATGGCCGAATTCCGCATGCCGTCCCTCGGCGCCGACATGGAGGCCGGTACCCTCATCAGGTGGCTGAAGCAGGCCGGCGACACGGTGACGCGCGGCGACATCATCGCCGAAGTGGACACCGACAAGGGCGCCATCGAGATCGAGGTCTTCGAGGACGGCGTGATCGAGGAGATCATCGCCCAGCCGGGCGAGAAGGTGCCCGTCGGCCGGACGCTGGCGCGCATTCGCACAGCGGGCATCGCACCCGCACCGGCGCCGGCACCGCCCCGCGAAGCGCCGCGGGCGACGGCGGGCACCTCCGCAGGGGTGCCGGCCGGCGCACCAGCTCCCCCGACCTTGAGGCGGGCCGGGGCGCCGGTGCCCGCGTCACCGCAGGAAGCGCGCGTGGCCGCCTCCCCGGCCGCGCGCCGACGGGCGACCGAACTGGGCCTCGAGCTGCGGAGCATCGCAGGCACCGGCCCCGGGGGTGCCATTACCCTCGCCGATGTCGAGGGCATCGCGGCGACGGCGGCTCCCCCCCCGACGGCGGCCGGCCCCGCACCCTCTCGCGGTCCCGCAGCCGACCGCCAGCAGGCCATGCGCCGCGCCATCGCATCGGCGATGGCGAAGTCGAAGCGCGAGATCCCGCACGCCTATGTGACCACCACCATCGACATGTCCAGGGCGATGGCGTGGCTTCGCGCCGAGAACGAGCGCCGTGCCGTCGAGGACCGGCTGCTGCCGGCGGCGCTGCTCCTGAAAGCGGTCGCGACCGCCGTGCCGGACGTGCCGGAAGTGAACGGCTACTGGCTCGAGGATCGCCTGCAGCCCTCGTCCACCGTACACATCGGTACCGCCATCGCGCTGCGCGGCGGCGGGCTCATCTCGCCCGCGATCCACGACGTGGGCCAGCGCGACCTCGGCAGGCTGATGCGCGGCCTCTCGGACCTGGTCGCGCGGGCTCGCTCGGGTGCCCTCCGTGGTTCGGAGCTCACCGACGCGACCATCACCGTCACCAATCTCGGCGATCAGGGCGTGGACGGGGTGCTCCCCATCATCTACCCGCCCCAGGTCGCCATCGTCGGCTTCGGACGGATCGTCGAGCGCCCGTGGGTCGTGGATGGCCGCGTCGAACCCAGGCCCGTGCTGAACGCCTCCCTCTCATTCGACCATCGCGCCGTGGATGGCCATCGCGCGGGCCTGTTCCTCGCGTCCGTGGACCGGCGGCTCCAGGCACCGGAGGCCTTATGACCGAGCAGGACCTGCTGGCCATTGTCCGGCAGGCGCTGGCGAAGGTTGCGCCAGAGACCGCAGCCATGGCCATCGAGGCGGACGCCCCGCTGCGCGAGGAGTACGACCTCGACTCGATGGACTTCCTCAATTTCATCATCGGCCTGCACAAAGCGACCGGGGTGGAGATCCCCGAGATCGACTACCCGCGGCTCGGCACCCTCGCGGGCGCCGTCGCGTACCTCGAGGAACGGCGCGGCAAGGCGTAGCGCGGAACAGGGCCTCCGCGTATGATGCCCTGCCATGCACGTGCTCGTGATCGGGACGGGGATGCAGGGACGAGCCGCCCTGCACCACCTGGCCAGCAGCCCGGACGTCACTGCCATCACGGCCGCGGATCGTCACGTCGAAGCGGCACGCCAGTTCGCCGAGGAGCGCGGCTACGCCTCGCGCGTCACCTGGGCGAGCGTTGACGCACGCCATCGGGCTTCGCTGGAGGCGCTCTTCGCCTCACGGCCAGACGTCGTCATCGATCTGCTGCCCGTGCCGTTCATCGGGGCCGTCGCGCACGCCGCCGTCGAGGCCGGTGTGCCCCTCGTCAACACGTTCTACGTCACGCCGGAACTGCGGTCGCTGGATGCGGCGGCCCGTCAGCGCGGCGTCACGCTGCTGCCCGAGCTCGGCATGGACCCTGGCATCGATCTGCTGCTGTTGGGCGATGCCGCACGCCGTTTCGACCAGATCGCCGAGATCGCGTGCTACGGTGCCGGCATTCCCGAGCCCGCGGCCGCGAACAACCCGCTCAAGTACAAGATCAGCTGGACGTTCGAGGGCGTCCTCCGCTCTTACCTGCGTTCGGCGTGCTTCGTGCAGGAGGGCCGGGTCATCCATCTCCCTGACACCGCGCAGTTCGCGCCGGAGCACGGCCACATGGTGGCCGTGGACGAGGTCGGCCTTCTCGAGGCCTTTCCCAACGGCGACGTGCTGCCCTACCTGCAGCAGCTCGGTGTGGACCCGTCAGGGATCCGCCGGGCAGGCCGCTACGCCATGCGCTATCCGGGCCACTCGGCCTTCTGGAAAACGATGGTCGACCTGCACTTCCTGGACGACGACGCGGTGCTGGTGGACGGCGTGGCCGTGAATCGCCGGCGCTTCCTGGCCGCCGCCCTCGAGCCGCAGCTCCAGTACGCCCCGGGCGAGCGCGACCTCGGGATCCTGCGAGTGGAGGTTGCGGGAAGTCGCGGGGGAACCCGGTCACGGTTGGTGCACCAGGTGGTGGACCGCCTGGACCTGCGGACCGGCCTCTCGGCGATGAGCCGCCTCGTGGGCTTCACGGCCAGCATTGGCGCCCAGATGATTGTCCGCGGTGACATCCGCGGCGGAGGAATCAGGTCGCCGCTCGTGGACGTGCCCTTCACCCCGTTCGCACGGGCTCTTGCCGACTGCGGCATCGCCATCACCACCACCGAATCGGCCCAGGCCGCCTGACCGGGATCTCCCCATGCCCACTCCCGCGCCACTCGGCGCGCTCTCGCTCCTGCCGGTCGTGCTCGCGCTCGGCCTGGCCTTCTGGACCAGGAACGCCGCCCTTTCGCTGCTGGCTGGCTGCGTCGTCGGCGGCCTGCTGGCGGGGCTCGACCCGGCCACCGGGCTGTCGACCATCCTCAAAGCCTCCCTCGGCACGAGCGATTTCATCTGGGTGATGATGATCGAGGTCGCCGTCGGCGTGATGATCGCCTTCTACCTTCGCGCCGGCGTCATCGGCGCGTTCGCCGAGTGGGCATCGACGCGGCTGAAGTCGCGCCGGGCCGCCGCCGGCTTCGCGTGGGGGCTCGGCCTGTTCGTCTTCTTCAGCGACTACTTCAGCCCGCTCTTCGCCGGTCCGATCGCGCGCCCGCTCACCGATCGGTATCGCGTCTCGCGCGAGCAGCTCGCCTACCTTCTCGACTCGACCAGCGCGCCGGTGGCGACGCTGCTGCCCCTGAGCGGATGGGCCGTGTACATCGCGGGGCTGATGGTCGGCCATGGGCCCATTGCCTCGGCGGCCGACGGCATGGCGCTCTTCATCCGCGCGATTCCGTTCAACCTCTATGGGTGGCTGGCCACGCTGATGGCGGGCGCGCTGGCCTTCGGCCTGCTGCCGCACTACGGCCCGATGCGGCGGGCCGAGGCCCGTGCGATCCAGGAGGGCAAGGTACTGCGCGACGGCGCGGTGCCGCTCACGGGAGGCGAGCTCGAGTCCATCCGTTCGATGCCCGGGCGGAGGCCCGGTCTCGTTCCGTATCTCCTGGTTCCAGTAGCCATCGTGCTGGGCACCGCCCTCGGATCGTTCTTCGCCATCGGCGAGGTGAGAATCCTCGAGGCGTTCCTGGCCGCCGTGATGTACCAGGCGGCGGCGCTCGCGCTGGGCCGCCACTTCGAGGGCGTTACCGACGCCATGGACGTGGCCATGGCCGGCATCAAGGGCGTGCTGCCCGCGATCGTCATCCTGGCGCTCGCCTACGCCATCAACTCGGTATCGAAGACGCTGGGCGCGCAGCAGTTCATCGTGTCGGCCACGGAGGGGTGGATGACGGCCGCGTTCCTGCCCTCGGCGACGTTTGCCACCGGCGCCCTGGTCTCGTTCTTCACCGGCACCTCATGGGGCACCTACGCCATGCTCGCGCCCATCGTCATGCCCGTCACCTTCAACCTCTCGGGCGGCGCGGTGGACACCCAGGTGCTCTTCACCGTGGGCGCCCTCATCGGCGGCGGGCTGTTCGGCGATCACGCCTCACCGGTGTCCGACACGACCTGCCTTTCCTCGTTCGGAGCGGGCTCGGATCACATGGATCACGTCACGACGCAGTTGCCCTACGCGGTCACCGTGGCTGCTGTCTCGATGGGCGTGCTCGTGGTGGCTGGCATGCTCACCTCGTGAGGCCGCGTCACGGCGCGGTGGCGCCGGGCCATCACGCGCGGATCAGGAACGCGCTCGACGAACGGCCAGCCAGGCCCGAACGACCGCGGGCGGGTTCCACATCAGCACGTCGAGGACCGACAGGGACGCCTCGAAGCGGTAGCCCGCGCAGTCGTA
>CAZLBU010000200.1:0-1503 GCA_964557815.1 uncultured Bifidobacteriaceae bacterium
ACTTGCGCTCCTCGCGAAGCCCGTCGAGATGGCGCACCATGCTGTCGAGTGCGCGCAGGGTCTTCTGCTCGCGCCGCCGCTCGATCATCTCCTGGGCGATGCCGGCGGTGCTGTCCGACTCGGGATAGCAGGTCCTGATGTCCTGCTCGCGCGGATCGAGCGTGTTCAGCCGGTCGCGCTGGCCCCAGGTCCACGCGTCGCGAAGGATCCGATCGATGCCCTCCCCACGCCGCGTCAACGTCATGTTCTGAGGCGTGATGTCGGGCGTCATCACGCCGACGAGATCCCTCGGCCCTACCACCTTGTCGAGAAACCCCGCGACGGCGTCGGAGGAGCGTGCCGATCCATCCAGGCCGACGTGCCAGTTGTCCAGGAAGATCACGAACAGGCGTGCATCGGGATCCTGCGCGGCCTCGCGCTGGTCGCGCGTCGAGCTCGGGTTGGGAGCCGCGGTCGTGACGCCGTTGCCGTCATGCGCCCGGACGAGCTCGAAGCTCTCCACCTTCTGCGGCTGATCGTCTTCGAAAATCTCGAAGTCCTCGGCGGTCAGATCCGTGACCGGCTGCCCGTCGGCCGTGACATAGGCGTCCAGCCGCACCAGGTTCGTGCCCGCGCGGAAGCGCGGCATCGGCTCCTGCGCGGGTTCCTGCTCCGCCTGCTGGGCTGCCCCCGGAAGCAGGCTGACCGCGAGCGCGAGGATCGTCAGTGCCCCGGCCAGCAGCGACGGGACGCGCGAGGTGCGGCGCATGCTCACCACTCTACAAGGTTCTGGGGTTCTGGGGTTCTGGGGTTCTCAGGTTCTGGAGCGCTTGGGTGCTCAGCGAGCCAAGGCGGAGCTTACCGCGCCGCAGCGCGGGCCCTGTTCAACGCGCGTTGGCGGTGCCTGCCCGCCGAAGCTCTCAGGGCTACCCCCGCGCGTAGGCGGGGCGCCTGAGCCAGCGCCAGATCCAGCGAACGGCCAGCATCATCGCCAGCAAAATCGCCGCGCTCACCCCCAGCGCGACGAGCGGGTATTTCAACGTGATGACGCCAAGCGCCACGACGAACACGTCCTCGATGAGGCTGAGCGCCCAGTTCGAGAACGGCTCCGGGCTGGCGTTGGCGGCCACGCGCGTGCTGGCCTTCGTGGCATGGCTGCCGGCGGCCACGGCGCCGCCCAGGAGCGCCACCAGCCCCTCGACTGTCGGCGACGCCTCGCCGAGCGCCGCCACGGCAATGAGCGCGCCGCCCACCGGCCGGACGAACGTGTGGACCGCGTCCCACATCGTGTCCACCCAGGGAATCTTGTCGGCGAAGAACTCGACGGCATACAGCACGGCGGCCGCGCCGATGATCCACGGGTTGTTGAACACCTGGAACTGCTCGGGGAGCGCCACCCAACCGTAGCGCGCGGCCAGGCCCAGCGAACGCAGGCAGCCGATCATGAAATGGGCGAAATCCTGACAGACGCCGCGCCGCTCCTTGAGCAGGGTTTCCAGCGGGGTGCTCACCGTGGTGGCGTCC
>CAZLBU010000200.1:1513-3466 GCA_964557815.1 uncultured Bifidobacteriaceae bacterium
AGAGGTTCACCCCTGCGGCCAGCGAGAAGCCCAGCGTGCGGCCCAGCGTGACGAGGATGTCCATCTCCGTAGCCTGTTCCGTTAGTGACGAAGCAGCCCCTCGATCCGTTCGCGCACCACGGCGATCAGCTCATCGCGATCGTCCACCGAGAGACCCTTCGTCGGCACCGGCTCCCCGATCCGCACGTCCACGTTCACCGGCCGGACGATGGCGCTCCCCTTCCGCATGGCATCCCGCCCGCCCGAGATGGCCACCGGCACGATAGGCGCCTGAGCCTTGATCGCCATGATGAACCCGCCCTTCTTGAAGGGCAAGAGCTCCGCGGTCCGGCTGCGGGTGCCCTCCGGGAAGATGAGGAACGAGTTGCCGCTGCGGATGGAGGCCGCGGCCTGCTCGATGGCGCCCATGGCCGCCTCCTTCTGCTCGCGCGGGACCGGGATGAACCCGCCCACCTGGATGACGGTGCCCAGGATGGGCAGCCTGCTCAACTCCGCCTTGTAGAGGATGTGCAGCCGGCGGTGGAGCGCCCGGAACAGGACAGGCGGGTCCACGTTGCTCTGGTGGTTCGAGCAGAACACCACGGCCTGCCCCACGGGCACGTGCTCACGGCCGCTGACGCGATAGCGGATGCCCGCAAGGCCGAGCGCAAGCATGACGCCGAGGTGCCCGAGCTCGTAGAGCAGACCTTTCAACCTCAACGGCACCGCGATGGCCATCCCGATCGGGCCGGCCACCGCGACGTAAAGCGCGACAACGACATAGGTGATGACGGAGCGAACGGCGGCGACGAAGGTGGACATCAGTTGATCGAGCCGGGAGTCGGAGTCGGGAACAGGGAGTCGCCGCTAGCCGCACAACTCACTCAGAGCCATCCACCCTGCACCTGCACCCGTGCACCCCGTGCACCTTACACCCGTGCTGCACCCTGCCCCCCCGAGCAAGTCAATGGGTCTCCGCCGGCGGCTTCAGCTCATATCCGGCAGGGGGCAAGGCGCCCATCAAGTGGGTCACGAAGTAGTCCCAGCGCCGGCGCATCATGTAGGGCTCGTTCCCGAAACCATGGCCGCGGTTTGGAAGGACGATGAGATCGAAGTCCTTGTTCGCCTTGATCAGTTCGTTCACCACCAGCAGCGTGTTGTAGACCGGCACGTTGCTGTCCATCGTCCCGTGTGCCAGCAGAAGCTTGCCCTTCAGCTGGTGCGCGACGAGCTGGTTCGCCTGGTTGTCGTAGTTCGACCTGCCGCCGGCCTGGTTCTCGAGCAGCCCCTGCCACTTTTCGCCCCAGTCGTCCTCGTAGTTGCGATTGTCGTGGTTGCCCGCCTGTGACACGCCCACCTTGAAGAAGTCAGGGTAGCGGAACAGGGCCCCGGCGGTGGCGTAGCCGCCGCCGGAGTGTCCGTAGATACCCGCGCGGTCGAGGTCGATCCACGGGAAACGCGACGCCAGTTCCTTCATGCCGGCCACCTGGTCCGGCAGCGTGTTGTCCCCCATGTCGCCGTAGTACTTCTCGTGGAAGCGCTTCGAGCGCCACGGCGTGCCCATGCCGTCAATCTCCACGACGACGAAGCCGAGCTCGGCGAGCGCCTGCGTGTCGGCACGGGAGGCGGCGAACTGCCGGCTCCCCACGCTCCCCGTCTGCGGGCCCGGGTAGATGTGATTGATGATCGGGTACTTCTTCGACGGATCGAAGTTCGTGGGCCGGAACAGCAGGCCGTAGAGATCCGTGACGCCGTCGCGCGCCTTCACCGTGATGCGCTGCGGCGGCTGCCAACCCGCGGCCACCAGCTTCGAAATATCGGCCCTCTCGAGCGCCAGCACCTCGGCGCCGGCCTGGTCGCGCAGCACCGCCGTCGGCGCCGTGTCGGGGGTGGACCACACGTCCACGACGACCGAGCCGTTCGGGGCAAGCGAGATGTCGTGGTCGGCGTCGGCCGGGGACAGCAGCTGCAGAT
>CAZLBU010000200.1:3476-5513 GCA_964557815.1 uncultured Bifidobacteriaceae bacterium
CCCACGCGGTAGAAGTGGCGGTAGTAGGGGTCGCGCCCGCCTTCCCGGCCCACCGCCTCGAAGGAGAGCACGCGCGCGTTCTCGTCCACGTGCTGCAGCTCGGTGACGTTCCACTCGCCGCTGGTGATCTGCCGTTTCTGCTGGCCGGTGGCAAGGTCATAGAGGTACAAGTGCCCCCAATCGCTGCGCTGCGAGAACCAGATCACCTCGTTCGACTTCGGCAGGTAGCGCCAGTTGGCGCGGCCGTTGCCCGACTCGAAGAACGTCCCCACGAGCTCGTGCATCACGTCGCGGACGGCGCCGGTCTGGATGTCGGCCACCTTCAGCTCGGCCAGCTTGTGATCCCGCGAGGACGAGACGAACGCCAGGCTGGAGCTGTCGGGCGCCCACTGCACGTCCACCCAGTCGCCGCCGCAGATCACGTCGTCACAGAGGGTGGAGCGGTGCTGGTCCGGCGGCATCTTGAGGCGGACCACCTTCTTCGCGTCCACGTCGATGACCACCCGCTCGATCATCGTGATGACCTTGTCGCCGGGCAGCGGGTACTTCCATGCGAGCAGGTTCGGGTGTCCCACGCGCGTGTCCACGAGGTACATGTCGCCCGTGCCTCGCTGATCCTGCTGGAAGGTCGCAATCGTGCGCGAGTCGGGCGACCACTTCACCACGGGGCGGTCGCTGAAGCGCCAGCCGGCGTTGTCGGTGGCGTAGCCGTAGTCCTTCACCCCGTCGGACGTGAGCTGCGTCTCCTGGCCGTTGGCCACGTCGCGGACCCACAGGTTCCAGTCGCGGATGAACGCCGCGCGCTTCCCGTCCGGGGACAGCACCTCGGGGCGGGGCGCGGGCCGGTCCTCGGCCTTGCACGCCGTGCCACCCACGTCGCATGTGAAGCGTCGGCTGTTCAGGTTGAAGGACACCGTCTTGCCGTCGGCGGCCAGGTCGATGGACTGGAACGGCAACTTCGCCCGCTCGTAGGTGCGTCCAGCGGCGACGGAGAGCGCCGCCGCGACCTTCTCGTGATCGAAGGCCGGGGCCTTCGTGCGCTTGACCGGGTCCACGAGCACGAACTCGGGGCCTGCCTCCCGCAGCGTCCGGTACCAGAACCGACCGTCCGGCAGCCACGTGGGACGCACGCCCGCGTTCAGCACCAGCGGGTTGGTGTTGTAGCCCAGGAACTTCTCGGCGCGGCTGTAGTCTTCGGCGGTCAGCTGTCGCGGCGACTGGGCCTCGGCCGGCGCGGGCGCGGTCACCAGCACGACCGCGACGACGGCGAGGACAAAGCGGTGGGGACGCATCATGAACCTTCGGGCCTCCAGCGAGTCGATGATACTTCCGGCGTACACAGAACGGGCCGGTGAACGGATGCGCTCACCGGCCCCTGGCTCGTGATGGGAGCGGGTACGGAGCGCCGGGACTTCAGTCCCGGCGACGAACGGCGCGCCGCTAGCTCGCGCGGGCCTGCCGTGCCGCCGGCTTGGCCGCCACGGTGCGCGCGGCGGGCTTGGCCGCGGTGGCCTTGGCGGGCGCCGGCTTGGCCGCGGCGCGGGCCTGCGCGCGCTGCTGCGCGCGGGCCTTCATCATGAAGCAGCGTTCGAGCGCCTGGTTCACCCGATCCTCGATGCTGGCCGGTGACAGGCGCATCACCTCGGACACCTCCGAGACGATGAGCGACTTGGCGCGGTCGAGCATGCGCTTTTCGCGGAACGAGAGGCTCTTGGACTTGGCCAGGAACGTGAGGCTCTTCAGCACATCGCACATGTCGTAGATCGACCCGGTGCGCATCTTGTCGGAGTTGTCCTTGAAGCGCCCCTTCCAGTTCTGGTGGTTGTCGATCTTGCCGTCGCTGAGCAAGGTGAACAACCGCTCCACTTCCTCGTCCGTGATGGCACGCCGCAAGCCGACGTTGTCGACGTTGGCAACGGGCACGAGTACCGTGGTTTCGTTCGCGATGATGCGGAGGTGAAAGAACCCGGTCGTGGTGCCGAGAATGGTCTTCTCTTCGACCTTCTCAACGACACCGAGACCGTGATTCGGGTAGAT
>CAZLBU010000201.1:0-5479 GCA_964557815.1 uncultured Bifidobacteriaceae bacterium
GCGCGAGTTGATGCTCTACCAGCTGCGACGGTCCGATGGCACGCGCGACCCGCGGTCGAGCGGAACGCTCGTCGATGCCGACGGCCGCACGATGCACCTGGCCGCCGGCGACTTCACGCTGACGCCGACCGGACAGACCTTCAGGGCACCCTCGGGCGCAACCTATCCCATCGGCTGGACCATCGCGGTGCCCGGACTGGGCCTGGACTTGCGCGTCTCGACACCGATGGAGAACCAGGAACTGTTCACCCGCGGCGCCGGCATCGCTTACTGGGAGGGACTGGTGGACCTGGCCGGCACGTCACGCGGCACCCGCCTCACCGGCCGCGGCTATCTGGAGATGACGGGGTACAAAGGCAGCCTCGGGAGGGTGATGACTCAGTGAAGGTCCTGACCATCGGCGCCGGCATCGCCGGCCTCACCGCGGCCAGGCAGCTGCAGGAGAACGGGCACGCGGTCACGGTGCTCGACAAGGGCCGTGCGCCGGGCGGCCGCATGGCCACGCGACGCGTGCTGAACGGGGACGCGGACCGTCCCGAGCTCGCCGAGCTCGCGTTCGACCACGGCGCCCAGTACTGCACGGTGCGCGACGCGCGCTTCGCGCGTGAAGTCGAGGAGTGGCACAAGGCACGTGCGGTGCAGCCATGGCACGGCAAGCTGGCGGCCTTCGACAGCGAGGGACGCGAGCCGGTGGACGACGGCCAAGCCCGCTGGGTCGGCGTCCCTGGCATGAGCGCCATCGCTCGTCACCTGGCCCGTGGCCTGGACGTCCTGTGCAACGCACGCGTCACGGCCCTGGCGCGCGATTCCGCGTCCGGAAAGGTCGCGTGGCACGCCTCATCCGCCGACGGGCGAACCATCGGTCCCTTCGACGCCGTCGTCGTCGCCTTGCCCGCGCCGCAGGCCCTGCCGCTCGTGGCGGCATCACCCTCGCTCGCGCGCGGGGTGGGCGCGATCCGCATGCACCCGTGCTGGGCCGTGATGGTGGCCTTCGACGACCGCGTGGCCACGCCCTTCGATGCCGCCTTCGTCACCTCGAGCCCGCTCGGCTGGCTGGCCCGGGACCGCTCGAAGCCGCAGCGCGGCCTCGCCGAGACCTGGGTGCTCCAGGCCAGCGCCGACTGGAGCGCCGCGCACGTGGACGACGACGCGGACGTCGTCGGGCCGTTCCTGTTGAATGCCTTTGCAGACCTCGTGCGGGCCCGATTGCCACTGCCCGTGCACCTCGCCGCGCACCGGTGGCGGTATGCGTGCGGCCATCCGCCTGCCCATCACGGCGCGCTCGTCGATGCCGACCTGCGGATGGCGGCCTGCGGCGACTGGTGCGCCGGCAATCGAGTCGAGGGGGCGTTCCTCAGCGGATTGGCCGCGGCAGACGCGCTGCTCAACCGCGAACCAGTAGGCCTCTGAGATTCCACTCTGCCTTCTGCCTTCTGCCTTCTGCCTTCTGCCTTCTCACTCTGCCGGCTTCGGTTTTCGCTTTCGGCGGCCGACGCGCCCGCGGTCGCCGCCGGTCCAGTACATCTGCACCAGGGTGCCCACGGCACCGAGGGCCAGCCAGGTCCATGGCACCCACGCCTGTCCCGGCGCCGGGTTCATCGGATAGGCCACCCAGATGTCGCCTGCCGTCGCGGCCCTGAGCGCGGTGGAGTCCCCCATCAGCGCGGTGAGCCCCACGAGGAACGTCCATGCGCCGCCAAACGCCGTGGTGAGGATGATGACGTAGCGCTGCAGCCACGTGGCCAGCAGCGCGCCGACGATCGACAGCAGGATGACGACGATGGGATGGGGATCGCCCTGGATGCGTGTCCAGAGCAGGTTGGCGACGAGGGCGCCGATGCCCGCGCCGACGAGCGCCACACCCACGAAATAGCCGGCCAGCAGCACGAACGCCCCGGCCAGGCCCCCGACGATGGCGGCGATGACCATCGGCGTGGTGTCGGACGCGCCGAACACCGAGCTGGCGAGAAGCGCGCCGAGAATGAAGCCGAACACCGCCAGCACCACCTTGAACAGGCGGTAGCCGAAGAGGCACGAGAGCAGCCCGCCCGCGACGAGCACGGCGGCGGCGGGGATCTGGTACGCGACGGGAAGCATGGGCCAGGGGGGTGGCTTGGGGGATCTTAGCACTGGGCGTGAGCGGCGCTTCGCGCCGGGGGCGCTCCGCGTGGGCGGGCCGTCGGCCCGTAGGTGGCGATTGCGCGCCGTGGGAACACCCACCGAGTGAAGCAAGGCCCCTACGGCGCGGAGCGCCGCCCACCGAGGCGCGCAAGCGCCGCGGCCCACCGCGCGAAGCGCGGCCTACAGTTCCCGCCGCCCTTCCAGCGCGCGGGTCATCGTGAGGTCGTCGGCGTACTCGAGGTCGCTGCCCACCGGGATGCCCATGGCAATGCGCGTGACGCGGACGCCGAGCGGCTTGAGCAGCCGCGCCAGGTAGATGGCGGTCGCCTCGCCTTCGACAGTGGGATTGGTCGCCAGGATGATCTCCTCGACGCCGCCGGCGCCGATGCGGGCCAGCAGGCCCTTGATCTTCAAGTCGTCCGGCCCGACGCCCGCGAGCGGCGAGATGGCGCCCATCAGCACGTGGTAGGTGCCCCGGAATCCGCCCGTCTTCTCCACCACGTTGACGTTCTGTGGCTCCTCCACGACGCAGATGCTCCGCCGGTCGCGCGACTCGTCTGCGCAGATGGGGCACGGATCCACGTCGGTGATGTTGCTGCAGATCGTGCAGTAGGTGACGCGGTCCTTCACCTGCCGGATGGCGTCGCACAGGCGTTCCGCCTCCTCGCGGGGCGTCCGCAGGATGTGGAACGCCAGCCGCTGCGCGCTCTTGCCGCCGATGCCGGGCAGGCGCTTGAACTGGTCGATCAGGTGCTGGAGGGATTCGGGGAGCACGGGCTCTCGGGCTCTGGGGTTCTGGGGCTCTGAGGTTCTGGGGTTCTGGGGTTCTGGGGTTCTGGGGTTCTCGGGTTCTCGAGTTCGCGGGTTCCTTACAGGCCCGGGAGGCCGAGGCCGGACATCATGCCGCCCATCGTGCGCTTCAGCTCGTCGTCCACCTTGCGGTGGGCGTCGTTCACGGCCGCGACGATCAGGTCCTGCAGCATGCCCACGTCGTCCTTCGACACGACATCGGGGTCGAGGCGGAGCGACAGCACGTGCTTGTGGCCGTTGACCACCACGGTGACCATGCCGCCGCCGGAGGTCGCCTCGACGCGCAGGTCGGTCATCTGCTGCTGCAGGCGCTGCTGCATCTCCTGCGCCTGCTTCATCATCGCCTGGATGTTCATCGCCCCTTCCCGTCGTGATCCACTCCCGCCGCGTTCCTCTCCCGACCGCCGTCGTCCTCCCGACGCAATCCGCTACTCCCCCTGCACCGTCGTCTTCTCCACGGGGAAGACCTCGAGGAGGGTGCGCACGGTGTCGTGCTCGAGCACGCTCTTCTGCCGATCCCCGGAGACCGACGTGGCCCCGGGCGTCGCCGGATCGGCCGACGCGGGCGCCGGCGCAGCCGACGCATCGGTGAAGACGATGTGCACGGGCAGCCTGGCGCCGGCCACTTCCTCCACGATGCCCTGCAGCCACGCGCGGTTGTCCTCGCACTGGTTCTTCGGCACCTTCTGGTTCGGCTGGAACGCGAAGGTGACGCCCGATGCGTCCGCGTCGATGCGAAAGGCCTGCGCCACGACCAGGTTGTAGAAGGTGGGCTTGGCCGACTTGAGCCGCGCGAGCAGGGCATCGCGGGAATCCCCGGCCGGACGGGCGGCCGCACCGGTGGCGAGCGGCGCATCATCGCGCGTCGGCGCCGGGGCAGCCGGCGCGGCCAGCGGCACGCGCGACGGGCCCTGCGCCGCAGGAGCCCGAGAGGCCGGCCCCGCGGCGCGTGCGATGGCAGCGGTGGGCCTCGCGCCCGGCATCCGCGATACGGGCGCGGCCGCCGGCGCCTGGGCGCCGAAGCTCCGCGCCGCCCCCGCCCCTCCCAGCAGCAGCTCGGAGAGCGGCGTGAGCTTGCGCAGGTGCATCAGCCGGAGCAGCGCCATCTCCATGTTGTAGCGCGGCTGATCCGATCCGCGGATCTCCTGCTCGGCGCGCGTCAGCAGGTCGAAGCCCCGCAGCAGGTCCTCGCGCGACCAACGGTCGACCAAAGCCAGGAGGCGCTCGCGATCCCCGTCGCCGACGACATCCGGATCCGAGGCGCGCGACTTGTCCACCGAGAGGATGAGCAGCTTCAGGTCGTAGCCGCGCTCGATGGCGCGCTCGGCGAGCGCGAAGGCCGCGGGCGCGTCCTCGGCCACCACCGCGTCGAGCATGTCGAGCACGAGGTCGCGGCCGACCAGGCCGAGCACGCTGACGACGTCCTCGGTGGTGATGGTGTCGCCGGCGAAGGCGCGCACCTGGTCGAAGGCGCTGAGCGAGTCGCGCATGCTGCCCTCGCCCGCGCGGGCCAGCAGCATCAGCGCCTCGTCGGGCGCCTCGATGTGCTCCTGGTCGGCGATGTAGCGGAGCCGCTCGGCCACCGTCTTCGCCGAGATCGTGCGGAACTCGTGCACCTGCGCGCGCGACAGCACCGTGTCGGGGATCTTGTGCAGCTCGGTCGTCGCCATCATGAAGATGACGTGCGGCGGCGGCTCCTCGATGGACTTGAGCAGCGCATTGAACGACGAGGCCGACAGCATGTGGACCTCGTCGATGATGAACACCTTGTAGCGGTTGCGGACCGGGGCGATGGAGAGCCCCTCGATGATGACCTCGCGGACGTTGTCCACACCGGTGTGCGTGGCGGCGTCGATCTCGAGCACGTCGATGTCGCGGCCCTCGGCGATCTCGACGCAGGGATCGCACTCGCCGCACGGCTCGGCCGTCGGCCCCTTCACGCAGTTGAGCGCGCGCGCCAGGATGCGCGCGCTGGTGGTCTTGCCACAGCCGCGCGGGCCCGCGAACACGAACGCATGGGCAATCCGCCTGCTCTTGAGCGCGTTCCGGAGCGTCTTCGTGACGGCCTGCTGGCCAAGGACATCGTCGAACCGCTGCGGCCGCCACTTGCGGGCGAGGACCTGGTAGGACATGGACGGCGGGCTGAAGGTTCTGGGGTTCGGAGGTTCCGACGTTCGGAGGTTCCCGGGCCGCCCAACGGGCCGGACCGCGGCCCGGGATGGCTGCACACATCACGGAAACGACTTAGCGCTGCTGCCTTCCGGCCCTGACGCGGTTCGCCGCCCTGAGATTGCACAGGTCCCGGGCCGCGGTGCGGCCCGCCACCGGGACACAGACGTAGCCGCCCGGTGAAGGAACGTAACGTCAGTCTAGCATCCCCGGGCGCCGACTGCACAACGCAGATGGGGCAGATGGCACAAGGGCCGCAGATGCCGAACTTCAGGGGTTGACGGCAGCCAACTCGTGCAGGCGGCAGAACCCGATGGCCGCGTCACCAGCCGTAATCTGCCGTGTCTGCCGTGGCTGCCGCGCCTGCCGTGTCTGCCGT
>CAZLBU010000202.1:0-1962 GCA_964557815.1 uncultured Bifidobacteriaceae bacterium
AGCGGCACCCGGTGTTCAACATCGAGATGCCGACCAGTTGTCTCGACGTGCCGCCGGCCGTGCTCGATCCGCGGGGCACGTGGGCCGACAAGGACGCCTACGATCGGCAGGCGGCGAGGCTGGCGAAGATGTTCGTCGAGAACTTCAAGGCGTTCGAGGCCGACGTCGCGCCCGCGGTCAAGGCCGCCGGCCCATCGGTCTGAGCCCGCCGCCGGGCATGTAGAATTGCGGGAGCCCCGGGGGGCGCCGCCAGCGCGCCCCGGGTCGTTCCTCATCCCGCGATCATGCCCGCATTCGAACCCGTCATCGGCCTCGAGATCCACGCCCAGCTCCTCACCCGCACCAAGATCTTCTGCGGGTGTCCCACCGCCTTCGGCGCCCCTCCCAACACGCACGTCTGCCCGGTCTGCCTCGGGTTGCCCGGCGCGCTGCCGGTGCTGAACGGGCACGCCGTGGAGCTGGCGGTCACCGCCGCCCTCGCGCTCGGCTGCGACGTCCAGGCCCACTCGGTGTTCGCGCGCAAGAACTACTTCTATCCGGACCTCCCGCAGGGCTACCAGATCTCGCAGTACGAGCTGCCGCTCGCCACGGGCGGAGGGCTGGAGATCGAGGTCGAGGGGGCGAGGAAGTTCGTCCACCTCACGCGCATCCACATGGAGGAGGACGCCGGCAAGTCGCTGCACGAGGGCTTTGCCGACTCCGACCGCAAGACGTACCTCGACTACAACCGCAGCGGCGTGCCACTCATCGAGATCGTCTCCGAGCCGGACATGCGGTCGGCCGAGGAAGCCGCGCACTTCTTCGAGCGCTTGCGCCAGATGCTCGTGTGGCTGGGCGTCAACGACGGCAACATGGAGGAGGGGAGCCTTCGCTGCGACGCCAACGTCTCGGTCCGCCCCTCCGGCAGCGCCACGCTGGGCACCAAGACGGAAGTGAAGAACGTGAACTCCTTCCGGCACCTGCAGAAGGCCATCGAGTACGAGATCGGCCGCCACGTCGACGTCATCACGCACGGTGGCCGCATCGTGCAGGAGACGCGGCTGTTCGATGCGGCCCAGGGCAAGACCTACTCGATGCGGAGCAAGGAAGAGGCGCACGACTACCGCTATTTCCCGGAGCCGGACCTGCCGCCGCTCGTCATCGAGGAGGCACGCCGTGAAGGGCTCCGTGCCGCGCTTCCCGAGCTGCCCGAGGCGCGGAGCGCCCGGTTCCAGACGCAGTACGGCCTGCCGGTCTACGACGCCGAGCTGCTGACGCAGACGCGCGGGCTGGCGGACTACTTCGAGGCGACGGCCACGGCCGCGGGAAGCCCCAAGGCGGCCAGCAACTGGGTGATGGGCGAGGTGCTGCGGACGATGAAGGAACGGGGTGTCGCCATCGAGCAGGTCCCGCTGGCACCCGCGGCTTTGGCCGGCCTCGTCCGCATGGTGGATAACGGCACCATCAGCAGCACGGTGGCCAAGGACGTGTTCGGGAAGATGTACGACTCGGGCCGATCGGCCGACGACATCGTGGCCGCCGAGGGGCTGGCCCAGATCTCGGACACGTCGGCCCTCGAGCCGCTCGTCCGGTCGGTGGTCGAGGCGCACGCCGACGTGATGGCCGAGATTCGAGCCGGCAAGGACCGCAAGTTCCAGTTCCTGGTCGGGCAGGTGATGAAGGCATCGAGGGGGAAGGCCGATCCGAAGCTGGTGACGGAGTTGCTGAAGCGGGCGATAGTAGACTACCGACCGTGATCGAGACGCAGAACCTGAGCAAGGCGTACGGGGATTACCACGCCCTGCGCAACCTGACGCTGACGATCGACAAGGGGGAATTCGTCTTCCTCACCGGTGCCAGCGGCGCCGGGAAGAGCACGCTGCTGAAGCTCCTGCTGCTCCAGGAGCGGCCCTCCGAGGGCGACGTGGTCGTGGGCGGGCGCAACCTCGCCCGTCTCGCCCCGAGCGAGGTGCAGGCCTACCG
>CAZLBU010000202.1:1972-5478 GCA_964557815.1 uncultured Bifidobacteriaceae bacterium
ATTCGTCTTCCAGGACTTCAAGCTCATCGCGGCCAAGACGGTCTTCGAGAACGTCTCGTTCGCCCTCCGGGTGCTGGGCGTTCCCATCGACCAGCAGCGGCGCCGGACCTACCAGGTGCTGAAGTGGGTCGGCCTGCAGCACCGGCTCCAGGCGTTTCCCCTCGAGCTCTCGGGCGGCGAGCAGCAGCGCATCGCCATCGCCCGGGCGCTCGTCAACGATCCGCAGATCATCCTCGCCGACGAGCCCACGGGCAATCTCGATCCCGAGCTCTCCATCGAGATCATGAAGTTGTTCAGGGACATCAACACGCGCGGCACCACGGTGCTGGTCGCGACGCACAATCCCGAGCTGATCCGGTTCGTGAACCGCCGCAGCATCCATCTCGAGCACGGCCGCCTGGACCAGGGCGGAGGGATGCCGTGAGCATGGTGCGGTACTCGTTCGAGGAAGCGCTCGCAAGCCTCTGGCGGGGTGGGCGCGCCGCGGCGATGTCGATGGGGACCATTTCCATCGCGTTTCTCGCCCTCGGCGGATTCCTGCTGATCTCGGCCAACCTCCAGCGCATGGTGCAGCGGTGGATGGAGTCGGCTGAAGTGTCGGTGTTCCTGCGCGATGACATCGCGGAGGATGCGCGGGCGGCCATCGCGCAACACCTGAAGGCCGAGGCGGCCGCGCTGCAGGTGGACTACGTCACCAAGGAGCAGGCGCTCGATCGTTTCGAGGCAGACTTCCCCGAGCTGGCCGACGTCACTCCCACGCTCGGGACCAATCCGTTTCCCGCCTCGTTCGAAGTGCGTCTGAGGCCGGGCGGGAGCGTGGCGGACGCGGCCGAGGCGCTCGCGTCCCGGGTGAGTAACCTCGACGGCGTGGCCGACGTGCAGTTCGACCGACGCTGGCTCGAGCGCGTGCTGTCCTTCATCGCCGGCGTGCGCGTGGCGGGCCTCGCCCTCACCATCGTGCTGCTGCTCGGCGCGGCCTTCACCGTCACCGCCGTGGTCCGGTTGTCGCTCCACGCCCGGCGCGACGAGCTGGACATCATGCAGCTGGTCGGCGCGCCGTTCGGCTTCATCCGCGGGCCGTTCGTGGTCGAGGGGTTGCTCCTCGGTGGTATCGGTGCGCTCGTGGCCCTCATCGTGCTCGGCGCAGGCTACGGGAGCGTCCGCGGATGGCTGGGCCCCGAGCTGTCAGGGCTGTTGTCCGGCGACGGGGTCTCGTTCCTGTCGCTCCGGGACATGGTGCTGCTGGTGGGCGCGGGCCTGGGCGTGGGCGCCCTGGCCGGGCACGTGGCCTCGCGGTCGGCCCGTTGACAAGCGTGTGACGAGATCTTTACACTTGGAGGTGTTGTCGGATATGTCGAGGGTTAGGAACCGCCTCCCGAACTTCCTCACCGACCGCCCCGCGAAGCTCCCCGTCTCGGCACTCGCCGATTTCTACCGCGAAGAATTCCTCAAACATCAACGGTGCCTGCAGCAGCAGCGGGAGTACTTCTCCGAGCAGGCCATCTGCGGCGTCGAGCGTGCGCTCCAGCGCGTGATTTCGGACCTCGAACACCTCTCCGAAAAGGCCGACGCCGATGAAGTGATGGCCCGGCTCCTCCGTGAGTTCGATGTCGTGACCGGCCTTTCGGCCTGGTCCGATCCCCTCAAGGTCCACTGACCCCCTCTCTCAGAACCGATTTGCTTCACGTGATCCAGGCTGCCCTGGATGGCGTCTCTGCGCCACGTGTCGTTGAACGTGCGTTCGAGGCTGAGGTCACCCGTGCGCGGCTCCTCGACGCGCCCGTGCACCTCATCGCGGTGGGGAAGGCCGGCCCGGCGATGGCGACGGCGCTGCTCCTGCAACCGGAAATGCGCGTGCGGTCGGCGCTGGCCATCGGCACGCACCCGGCCGCCGCCATGCCGGCCTCGCTCGACTTCATGCCCGCGTCCCACCCGTTCCCGGACCATCGCAGCCGTGCCGCCGCGGCGGAGGCGTTGTCGCGGGCCTCACGCGTGTCGCGCGACGAGCGCCTCGTGCTCCTCCTCTCCGGCGGGGCGTCGGCGCTCATGTGCGAGGCCGCCGAGGGTCTTGCCTTCGACGACAAGCTCGCCGCCACGCGGGCCCTCATGCTGGCGGGGGCCGACATCCACCAGTTGAATGCCCTTCGCAAGCACCTGTCCCGCGTGAAGGGCGGACGGCTGGCCGCCGCCTGCCCCGGTGCGACGACCACGCTGGCGTTGTCGGACGTGGTGGGGGATGACCTGAGCGTCATCGGCTCGGGACCCGGCGTGCCCGACCCATCGACTTGGACGAACGTGGCGGCGGCGATCGAGGCGTGTGACGCCTGGGGCCGCCTGCCGCCGGCCGTTGTCGCGCGCATCCGTGAGGGCGTTGCCGGGACGGCGGCCGAGACGCCCAAGGCCGGCGATGCGGCCCTGTCGAGAGCCGATGCCTTCGTCGTGGGCCGCGCCGCTGACGCCGTGACCGCCGCCCGGGTGGCGGCGACGCAACTCGGCTACGCTGCCCTCGTCCTGGAGGAACGCGTGACCGGCGAAGCGCGCATGGCGGGGCCGGCGTGGCTGGAACGGGCCATCTCGCAGGCGAGGGCCCATCGGGGGCGCGTCTGCGTGCTGTCTGCGGGTGAGACCATCGTGCAGGTCACGGGCACGGGCATCGGCGGGCGCAACCTCGAGTTCGCCCTGTCCCTGGCAGAGCCGATGGCGGGGATGGGCGCGGCCATCGCGGCGAGCGTGGGCACCGACGGCATCGATGGCGCAAGTGACGTGGCTGAGGCAGCCGTGGATGCCGAGACGCTGCACAGGGCTCGGGCGCGTGGGCTTCCCCCTCCCGGGGAGGTGCTCGACCGCAACGATTCGTACAACTTCTTTGCCCCGCTGGGCGATACGATCCGGACCGGGCGGACCGACACCAACGTCGGCGACATCCAGGTACTGCTGGTGAACACGTGAGCAAGGCCGACCTGCTGACTCGCCTCCGGGAGCGGCTCGCGCACCCGTCGAGCGCGGACGAGATCATGCGCATCCTGCGCATCCCGCGGATGGAGCGCCCCGCGGTGAAGCGCCAGCTGCGCGCACTGGTGAGCGACGGCGCGCTCGTGAAGGTGAGCGGGCGTCTCTACGCCTTTCCCAGGGGCGGCGGCCGGCGTGCGCCCGAGAAGCCGCGCCCCCTGCTGACCCACGTGGTCGGTCGATTCGAGCGCGATCGGGCGGGCCAAGCCTACGTGGTGCCATTCGACCGCCGCGCCATGGACGACATCCTCGTCCCGCGCGGGGAGACGGCTGATGCCGAGCCGGGGCAGATGGTGACCGTGGCGATCACGCGGCACGGCGGCAACGGCCACGCGCCGCGCGGCGAGGTCACCGAGGTGCTCGGTCTCGTGGACGAGCCCGGCGTGGACACGGAGATCATCCTCCGCAAGCACGGAATCCCGGACGAGCACGGCCCCGAGGCGCTGGCCGAGGCCGCCCTCATTGGCGCCAGCGTGCGCCCCGAGGACGCTGCCGGC
>CAZLBU010000203.1:0-5415 GCA_964557815.1 uncultured Bifidobacteriaceae bacterium
GCCCACCGCCGCGCTCGGCCACGAAGCGCGCCGTCATGTCCAGCTGCTCGCGCGAGAAGAAGTCGGCCTCGACATCGCCGAAGACGATGGCGTCGTACGCGAACAAGGCCTCGCGCGTCTGCGGATAGCCCGACGAGAGCGCAGCCGCACGGCTCTCGCCGGCCTGCACGAAGAAGGTGTCCAGCCCATCGTCGTTCTGTCCCTTGCGGACGACGGAGTCGACGTCGAGCCCCCGATCGGCGGCCAGCGCGCGCTTCAGGAACGTGTGTTCGAATCCTGGCGCCCCTTCCACGATGAGGATACGCCGCCGTGCGGCCTGCGGCGGCACGAGCACGCTGCGCGTGTTGTTCCCGGCCGCGGCTTCGCCCGGCGCTCCCGGGATCTCGACGCTGTAGACAGTGGGCTGATCCGGCGCGGGCGCGACGGTGAACAGCTCGTGCACGGGCGCGCCGTCCGACGAGGGCTTTGCGCGACGGACTTCGACGGGCCGCCCGTTGGCGCTGACCCGCAGCTCGATGGGCTCGACGCCGTAGCCATGGCTCACGGCCGAGACGCTGAGATCGATCGAGGCCTCGGGCAGCACCGGCTCGCCCGCTGTCACGTTGAGCACCTCCCGGTCGCGTGGAGGCGAGGGCGAGCCGACGCCGACCGGATAGACTCGCGCTGCGGGGATCCGGCCGGGCTCTGGCGGCCGGCCGGAGGTGTCGCCGCCGTCGGACACGACGACGATGCCGGCCAGGCGCTCGGTGCGGTACCGCTCCGCCACCCCCTCGATGGCGTCCGCCAGGTCACTGCGTCTGGCCGTGGCGGCAAGCTCTTCCCCGGCAGCCTCTGAAAGCGCTTCCCCGAAGGTGAGCACGTCCAGGCGGTACGCCGGCCCGAGGCTGCTCCTGATTTCCTGCACGATCTCGCCTGCCCGCTCGATCCGCGTCGGACCGGCGTCGTCGGCGACGGCCATGCTCCGCGACACGTCCACGAGCAGCGGGACGACGCGGCTCGCGACCTCGGGCGATGGCACCACGGCCACGGGGCGGAGCAGCGCCGCGACGACCAGGAGAAGCGCCGCGGCACGCAGCCCGGTGAGCAGCGCCCGCTGCGACGCGGTGAGCGTCACCGCCGCACGCGCATAGGCCATCCAGGCCAGGACGCCGGCCAGGCCGAAGACGAGTGCGTAGCCCCACCACGGGAGCGCGACGGCGAAGCGCATGCGAGACGACCCTGTCTAGCGCGGAGGTTTGCGCGGCGCGGCCAGCGACTCGTAGTACCGATCGACCATCTCCCGGTACTCGTTGGCAACCCCCTGGTGCCCGCCCGCGTTCAGGCGCTCGCGTGCCTCGCGTTCACGCAGCTGGCCTGACAGCCGCGACTCGGTGCGTTCGAGCGCGAGCAGCAGGTTCTTCTTGAGTGTCTCCCACCTGGCGAAGTCCTGCTTGAACGACTCGGTGCCCGGCGCCGACAAGCTCGGATACCAGTCTTCGGGGGTGGCCGGCGCGTTGCGCATGTCCGGGTTCTGCTCGCGCAGTTCCCCGGCCAGGCGCTGGGCCTCGCGCATCCGGTCGGCGGCCTCGCGCTGCAGCCGCTCGAGGCGCCCTGCCCGGCCGCCGTCGGCGCCGCCCGGCTCGCCGCTGGCACCTTCCTTCCCTTGCGCCCCCTGCGCGGACGAGGGTGATCCCTGCGATGCCTGCTGGCCCTGCCCGGGCCCCGGCTTCGGCTGGCCAGGCTGGCCCTCGGCATCGGAAGACGGGCGCCCACCCTGCTGGCCCTCCCTGGCCTCGCGCTCCAGCGCTTCGATGGTCTGCTGCAGCTCCCCAATCTGGTCGCGCAGCTCGTTGGCCCGCGCCAGCTGCTCGGAGAGCCGCTCGGTCTCGCGGTCGGCGGTGCCGGCCGCCTCGCCCAGCTGGCCGGCGATGCGGTCGAGCGCGCGGGCCAGCTCGCGGCTGTGCTCGCCCTGGCCCGCTGCCGACTTCTGGCGCAGCGCATCCGCAGAGGCGCGCATGCGCTCGGCCAGGCGCTCGCGCGCGAGGTCGTCCGCGGCCTGCCGCACGGCCTGTCGCGAATCCCTGTCGCCCTCGTCGCCCGGCGGGCCCATGCCCGGCTCGCTCAGCTGTCGAGCGGCCTCACCCAGCCGCTCCGTCCTGTCGGCGAGGCGTTCCTGCTCCGCCGCCAGGCGTCGCCGCGCCTCGTCGCCGCCAGCGGTGGAGCGATCGGCCTCGGCAGCCAGGCGGCGCTCGGCATCGGCGAGCTGGCGCGCCTCGAACTGGAGATCCCCCATCGCACGGCGGCGCTCGTCCGGCCGTGATCGCTCCATCTGGCGCGAGAGGTCGCGCAGTTGCTCCACCGCCTGCCCGCTGCGCGCGCTCGCCTGATCCGGGTCCTGCCTCCGCAGCTCGCTCGCGGCGTTTCGCATCTGCTCCGCAATCTCGCGCATCTGCCGGCTGCCCGACTGGCTCTCCGAGCCGCCCTGCTGCGATGGGCGGCCGCCGGATGCCGACGGTTGCCCCTGCGCCTGCTGTGCCTGGCGCTGCTGCTCGTCCCCGGCCTCGCGCTGCCCTGACGACTGCTGCATCTGCTTCGACAGCTCGTCCGCGCGACGTGTCAGCTCCTGCTGCTCGCGCGTGAGCCGCTCGAGCTGCCGCTTGACCTCCTCCTCCGACAGGCGGTCGCGGCCGCGCGCCAGGTCTTGCTGGGCGCGCTGCAGCGCCTCCTGCCGGCGCGCCAGCTCGCGCACGCGCGCGAGCGGGTCGTCTTCGGGCGCCTGCTCCTCGCGGGTCTCGCTGCTGTCCGGCGTCTCGTAGTTGGTCTGCTGCTGCTTGCGCAGCTGCTGATCGAACAACGTGGACAGGTCGGGCGTCGGGCGATTGCTGCCGCCGCCGCCCGCCTGCTGCTGGCGGGAGACCTGCCGCCGCTGCACATCGGCATTCGCCTTCAGCAGCTGTTCGAGCGCGGCCATCTCGTGGGGCAGCGCGTCGGCCGTCTTCAGCCGTTCCAGCTCGCCGGCCGCGCGCCCCATGGCCTCGACGGCACGGGCCATCGGATCGTCGCCGCCCGGCGCGGACGACTGTCCCGGACGCGGCCGCCGGCGCCGCGGGTCCGCCATGGCCGCGGCCACCTCGCCGGCCGCCTCCGCCGCACGGGCCCGCAGCTCGGACTGCGCCTTCGCCACCGCGCGAATGTCGGCTTCCGAGCCCGCGTTTCTCGCACGCCGCGCGCGCGCGTCCAGCTTCCACGTCGCCGCGATGATCTCCTTTTGCGCCTCGGCCAGGTCCTGCAGCGGCGAGCCGACGCCCTGCATGCTCATCGCCTGGCTCTGAGCCGCCACGAACTCCTCCTCGAAGGGCTTCACCTCCAGGAAGAAGATGTCGCTGCGGGCCTCGGCGCCGCGCCGCCCCTGCCCGACGTCCCGGGCGCGCGCGTAGTAGGTGACGAAGTCGCCGGGCGCAACGCCCAGGTCCTCGAGCTGGACCATGTGGCTGCCGCTGGCCGACAACTGACGCCGCGCCTCGAGGGGCACGACCGTGTCCTTCTTCCCAGGCGCCTGGAACACGATCTCCAGGGCCGACAGCCCGAAGTCGTCTTCAGCCCGCGCCTCGATGACGACCTCCTCGAGCGGCGTCACCTGCTTGTCGCCGCCGGGACGCACCACGCGCACGTCGGGCGGCCGATCGTTCAGCATGCGGATGAAGTACTCGGTGTCGCCAGGGTTCTCGAGCCCGTCCACGTCGGTGAGCGCGACGCGGTACGCGCCGTCGGCGCGAATGGCCAGGGCTCCGTCCAGCACCGTGTCCCGCCCCGACAAGGCGACGCTGGTGCCGTCGGCCAGCCTCAGCGCGCCCTGCGCGATGGGCTTGTCGGTGGTCACCGTCAGCTCGATCGTCGTCCCCGCCGGCGCGTAGATGTCTCCGCCGTCCTCCTCCACGCGCGGCTCGAGCCCCAGGCCCGCCGGGTAGCGGTACCGCACGTCGATGCGCGCGACGCGCGCGGGCCGGATGGCTTCGATGGTGAAGGTCTCCGAACGCGCCGGACCCGCCACGACGGTATAGGGAAACGAGGCCGTCACTTCCTCGAAGGTCGTCGAGAAGGTCCCATCGGCGTTGGACGTCATTCGAACCGTGCGCTGGTCGTCGCCGCCGCCGTATGTCACTTCCGGCACCAGGCCCGCCTCCAGCCCGTGAAGGCGTGCGGTGATGGTGACCGGCTGGCCTTCACGCACCTTCGAACTACCGGGCGTCACGTCGATGAGGATCCGCGACGGCAGCAGGTACGCGGCTGCGATGGACGCGCCGCGACCCAGGGACGGCGCGAACGCCGTGAAGCCGCCGGCCAGTGCCAGCGTGGCCAGGCCGGCCCCCATCGCAACCCGCCGCACCGCATCGACACTGATGATGTGCTCCAGGCCGACGCGGTCGATGCTGGCCGCGGCATCCGCGGCCAGCTGCCGGGCGATCGGTGTGCCCGTTTCACCGTGCTGCACGGCGGTGACCACCACATCGTCGAGGCCGCCGGCCCGTTCCTCGATGTAGCGTGCGAGCTGCAGATCTGAGGGCGGGCGCCGGAGGGGTCGGGCGGCCGCGGCGAGCGTGACGAGAGCCAGGGTCGTGACGAGGAGCGACACCACCGCCAGCGCCAGCCCTTCGGCGGCCAGCAGCCACACGGTGAACAGACCGACGCCGAAGATCGTGGTGGCGGCGGCGGCGCCCGCCGTCCAGGCTGCAAGGCGGACGCGCCGTGTCCACCGGCGCCGCACCTCGGCGAGGACCGCCCCGAGCTCGTCGTTACGCTCGTCCACCTTGTGCCTATCCTATGCGATTAGTTCGCCCGTCGCCCGACCAGCCCCTCACCCGCCAGCGCGAGGAACATGGCCAGCAAACCCAGCTGCCAGAGCCGCTGCTCGTCCTCGGCTTCCCGCGCGTCCCCTTCGGGATCCGCTGCGACACCGCGGGGAACCCGCGGCACCTGCTCGAGGAAGGCCTCCCGCGAGATCGGCGCGGGATTGGACTCCTTCGTATCGACGTTGACGGCCACCCGGCGGCCTTGGCCCTCCACCCCGGCCGCGGCGGTGTCGATTGTGAAGACACCGGGGGTGGGTGGCAGCCCCGGCGGAGTGGCTGGCAGCACCCACGACACACGCGCGCGCGAGCCGTCCGTGAGGTAGCGCGCCGTCTCCACCATGAAGGGCACGAACGCCGGGGTCAGCGGGAAGCGATTCCACTGGTTGTCGAGGTCCGAGGTGAAGAACAGGAGGCGCCCTTTGGAGCGCGGCTGTTCGAGGAGCGCCGCGGCGCCTCCCGCGTAGCGCGCCAGCACGGCGCGCCCGCTCGCATCGATGGGACGGAACTGCTGGAACGACACATCGCCCAGCGCGGCGGTCGGCTCGGTGAAGGGCCGGAACACCGGGTGGCGCGTGTCACCCACCAC
>CAZLBU010000204.1:0-881 GCA_964557815.1 uncultured Bifidobacteriaceae bacterium
ACCGCCGGCTCGATCACGCACATCACGTCGTCCGCGGCACGAGGGATGGCGTAGCGGGCGAAGCTGATCGGCACCGCGGCCGCCGGGGGTGGGCCCGATGCGGCCGGGGGCGCCTGGGGCTGTGGCCCCAGGTGTCTTGCGATGGCGCGTCGCACGAGCTGACGAATCTCGTCGTCGGTCATGTCTCTCGAGCGGGCAGGCTCACGGTCCCGGCTCCTCTTCCACGTGGTCCACGATGCCTACGATGGCCGCATCCACGGGTGACAGCTTCCGTCCCAGGGCTTCTCCGGCGGCGCGCCCCTCGAGCACCACGATGACCCGCTCGCTGACGCCCGCGCCCACCGAGTCGATGGCCAGCAGCGTGGCTCCTCGCGCCTCGCCCGAAGGCGTTTCCGGCTGCACGAGCAGCAGCTTCGCGCCTTCGAACTGCGGGCGCTTCATCGTGGATACGACCTGGCCGACGACGCGGGCGAGAATCATCGGCGCGTGCGTGTCGCCGGGACTGAAGTCCCGGCGCTCCTCTCGCGCTCAGTCCCGGCGCTCCGGCCAGCCCCGCCTCCGGCGCTCCGGTCCGCCGGACCCTCGCCGCTCCGGGAAGGCCTGACCACGGCGTCGCGCTCGCCCGTCGTCCAGTGGTCGACGATGCCGACGATGCCCGCATCGGCCGGCACCTCGACGGGATGAAAGGGGAAGCTGGCTTCCTTGCCGCGCACGAAGAACACGTGCTCGCCGGGGCCCGCGCCAACCGAGTCCACCGCGACGAGGGGGCGCCCGACGGCCTCGCCTCCCGGGCCGAGCGGCTGCACGAGCAGCAGCGTGATGCCGTCGAACGAGGGATCCTTCCGTGTGGCGACGACGTCGCCGATGACGCGGGCGAGCTG
>CAZLBU010000204.1:891-5414 GCA_964557815.1 uncultured Bifidobacteriaceae bacterium
CATGATGTCGTCGCGCGTCGGGTAGGTGAAGTCGCCGAACATGACGAGCTTCGCCGCCGGCGTCGCCTCGAGGGTCAGCCCGCCGTCGCTCTGCGGAGTCGCCACGAAGCGCCAGACGTCCCGGCCGTCTCTCGCCCACACGACGTCGCCGATGACGCGAGCGAGCTGCATGACGCTACTCCGGCACGTCCACGTGATCGATGATCCCGACCACGGCGGCGTCCACCGGGCAGTCCTTCATGCCCGAGGCCATGCGGGCAGAGCTGCCGCTGACGATGAGCACGGTCTCGCCGACCCCGGCGTCCACGGTGTCGACGGCAACGAGGTAGTTGCCCTCGGCTTTGCCGCGCGGGTCCACGGGCCGCGCGAGGAGCAGCTTGTTGCTGACCAGGCGTGGGTCCTTGCGGGTCGCCACGACGGTGCCGACGATGCGCGCGAGAAGCATGACCGCGGCCCGACGGGCCTAGCTCTTCGCGTTGGCCTTGCCGATGGGCAGGACGTCTTCGAGGTTGGCGTGCGGGCGCGGAATGACGTGCACCGAGACCAGCTCGCCCACGCGGCGTGCCGCGGCGGCGCCCGCGTCGGTGGCTGCCTTCACGGCCGCCACGTCGCCACGCACGATCGCGGTCACGTAGCCGGCGCCAATCTTCTCCCAGCCCACCAACGTCACCTTGGCGGCCTTCACCATGGCGTCGGCCGCTTCGATCATCGCGACCAACCCCTTGGTTTCGACCATGCCCAGTGCTTCGCCCATTCATGCCTCCCAGACGGTCTTGGGTCTTGAGTCTTGGGTCTTGAGGTCTCACGAGAGACCGGGCCCGGACCCACGGCCCAAGACCCAGGACCCAGGGCCTACTTCAACTGCCTCACCGCGTCCTCTATCAGCGCGGTGAGTTCACGGTATGTTAGCCGAATCTCGGCATCCCTGCCGGGGGCGATGGCTGCCGGCCGGCCGGGGCTGTCGGGCACCAGCCGCGCGCCCACGGCCTCGGGCGCCTGCACCACCTGGCATTCCAGCTGCCCACCCGGCGCGGGCGCCGTCGTCTCGTCGGTACAGATGGGCGCCGGCGACGCGATGCCGTACATCCCGCGCAGCCCCTGCAGGCGATCCACCTCGCCCCTCGAGAGGAGGTGCTCGCGACCGAGCGTGCGCGCCACGAGGCTGATCGTGGCGAAGTGCTCGATGGTTTCCATGCGGTAGTACGCCGCGTAGACATCGCCTGCCACCGCCAGCGCGCCGTGATTGGCGAGCAGCAGCCCGTCGTGCGCCTTGATGTACTTGCGGACGGCCGCCGGCAGCTCCTCGGTGGACGGGGTCGCGTACTCGGCGATGGGAATGCTCCCGAGAGTCGTGATCACCTCCGCCAGGACGGCGCGATCGAGCGGGATGCCCGCCACGGCGAAGCCGGTTGCGGTCGGGGGATGGGCGTGGACCACGGCCCTCACGTCCGGCCGGTTCCGGTACACCTCGAGGTGCATCTTCAGCTCGGAGGAGGCGTTGCGCTCGCCGGCGAGCTTCTTCCCGTCGAGATCGGTGACGACCATCATGTCCGGGGTCATGAACCCTTTCGAGACGGCCGTGGGCGTGGTGATGAGCCGTCCGTCGTCCAGGCGCACGCTGATGTTCCCGTCGTTCGACGCGACGTAGCCGCGGTGCCAGAGGCGGCGCCCGCACTCCACGATGTCCGCCCGGATCTGCTCTTCGGTTCGCGCCGTCATCTCACGCCGCGTACTTCGCGCGGCACTCCTCGGAGCAGAAGTAGAGGGCCTGCCCGCGGCCGACGCCGCTGATGGCCTTCTCAGGCACGATGTACGTGCCGCAGACGGGACACTGCGCCATCTTCACGGCGGTGGGCTGGGACGGCGCCCGGCGCCCGCCGGGCGCGCCGGGCCGCGCGTCTCCTGACGCCCCACGCGCCACGCCCTCCAGCAGGCGCCAGGCGGCGCGAGCCAGGAACATGAAGAAGAGGAAGAGGAGCAGCGTGCGCAGCAGCACGGCTACTTGTCTCCGGTGGCACCCGTCGGATGAGCGTTCTTCAACCCTTCGAGGCCCTTCTGGGCGGCCTGGCCCTCGGGGCTGTTGGGCGCAATGGCCACCACTTGCTCCCACGCCTGGGCCGCGCGGACGATACCCATGTTCAGGAGTGTCTTGGTGTGCTTCGGATCGATCGAAAGCGAGTGCTCGAACTGCTTGATCGCACGATCCGGCTGGTTGGTGTAGTAGTACGCCACGCCGAGATCGGTGGAGAGGTTGGGGTCCCTGGCATCGAGGGCAAACGCCTGCTCGTACCAGGAAATCGCCTGCGGGTGCTGCTCGGCGTCGAAGTACATGTTGCCGAGCTGCACGCGCGGCTGCGCGTCTTTCGGGTTCTGCTGGGCCACGGATTCGAGCGCCCGCACGCGCTCCTGATCCAGCGGAATCGCCTGGCTGCCCGGCTGCTGGGCCGCGCTCTGGCCGGCCGCGGCCTGCGCCACGGGCGCAACGGGCACGGTGGTCCTCGCCTGCTGGCTGCCCAGCACCCAGCCGACGATCACGCCGAACAGCACGCCCGCCACGGCAAACACAATCGAATCAGCTCGCATCGCCACTCGTCAGGATAACAACCTCTGGTGGAGCCAGTCCACCAGGCCCCGCGCCAGGACGGGATCCGCGGCCAGCAGCCGGGTGCCGTGCGCCGGCACGGTGCTGAGCTGCTGGTCGCGCGGGACCGTGGAGTTCTCGGTCAGCTCCTTCAAGGTGCGCAGGGAGTACGGGTCCTCGGTGCTGGACGCCAGCCATATGCCCCGATCTCCGAGCTTCCGCATGACATCGGCGCCGGTGCGCACGCCTCGGTAGTCGAGGCTGGGTGACACCGCGGCCACCACCCGCACCAGCGGCTGCTCGACCGCAGCCTGCAGCGCCAGGTTCGCGCCGAGCGAGGCGCCGACGACCCCCACCGCATCGGCTCGCACACCCGGACGTGCGGCCAGCCACTGCACGGCGGCACGCACGTCCTGCACCATCTCTCCCAGCGCGCTCGCGGAACCCGCCGATGTGCCGTGCCCGCGCAGGTCGATGGCCAGTGCCGTGATGCCCCGCCGCTCGAGTTCCTGCGCCAGCGTGTCCCAGTCGGCCTTCGAGCGGGACAGCATGTGGACCAGTACCACCGCGGGCGCGGGCCGCGGGGCCGCCTCGTACAGCTGGCCCGCGAGGCTCGTGCCGTCGAGGGACGCCAGCGTGACGGGCCGGCCGGCCGCTTCCGTCGCGCACGGGATGGCCACGACGGGCCCGCATCAGACGTGGGCTCCGCGGAGCGCCGCCAGGTAGTCAGTGACGGCGCGGCGCAAGCCGACGAACAGGGCGTGGCTGATCAACGCGTGGCCAATCGACACCTCGTCCAGGTGCGGCAGCGCATGGAACATCGTCAGGTTGCGAAGGTCGAGATCGTGGCCGGCGTTCACCCCCAGGCCCTCCTCGTGCGCGATGCGCGCCGCCGCCACGTACTGCTCGAAGGACGACGCGGCCGTGTCGGGCCCGCGCTCGAAGGCCCGGGCAAAGGGCTCGGTATACAGCTCGACGCGATCGGCGCCGAGCCGCCGCGCCCACCGGATGGGCTCCGGCTCCGGATCCACGAAAACGCTGACGCGGATGCCCTCCCCCTTCATGCGCGCGATGACGTCGCCCAACATCTCCGGCGGCGTGGAAGCCGACCAGCCGGCCTGGCTGGTGATCTCGCCGGGCACCACGGGAACCAGCGTGCACTGGTCGGGCCGGACCGCCATGACCATCGCGACGAGGTCGGGGCGCGGATCGCCTTCGATGTTGAACTCGATGGTCCCCCTGAGGGGGGCGAGCTCATCGGCAATCTCCCGGACGTCGCGCCGCGTGATGTGCCGCTCGTCGGCGCGCGGGTGGACCGTGATGCCGGGCGCACCCGCGTCGATGCACACCCGCACGGCCTCGAGGACCGATGGCAGCCGGCCGCCACGCGAGTTGCGGATCGTCGCGACCTTGTTGACGTTGACGGAGAGATTGGGGTGCAGGGGTGCAGGGTGCATGGGTGCAGGGGTGCTTTTCTGCCTTCCGCCTTTTGCCTTTTGCCTTTTGCCTTCTGCCTTTTGCCTTCTGCCTTCTGCCTTTCGCCTTCTATCCGAGGTTCGCCTTCACCACCCCGGCAATCTCCTCCGCCCAGGCCTTGATCTCCTCGTCGTGCCGGCCCTCGATCATGATGCGCAGCAGCGGCTCCGTCCCGGAATAGCGGATGAGAAGGCGGCCCTGGCCGTCCACGCTCGCCTCCACGCGGCGGATGGCATCAGCGATGGCGGGCACGCCCATGTAGTCGGCACGCTCTCGGACGCGCACGTTCACCAGGACCTGCGGGTAGGTGACCAGCGCCGAGGACAGATCGGCGAGTTCCTTCCCGGTCGCGGCCATGATGCGCAGCACCTCGAGCGCCGTGCCGATGCCGTCACCCGTCATCAGGTGCTCGGCGAAGATGATATGGCCCGACTGCTCACCGCCGAGGGCCAGCCCACGCCGCCGC
>CAZLBU010000205.1:0-5338 GCA_964557815.1 uncultured Bifidobacteriaceae bacterium
GGGCTTGGGGTTTGGGGCTTGGGGAGGTCTTGGGGTCTTGAGGTCCTGGGGGCTTGGGGCTGCCGGCCCTTCGACGAAGCTCAGGCTCGCCCCGAGCCGGGTTGGGGGGCAACCAGTTCCTGATACACCGCCAGCGTCCCCTCGACCAGCTTGTCCACTCCGAAGTTCTGCTCGACCCTTGTCCGGCCCGCGTGGCCGTACTGCACTCGCAGCAGCGGGTCCTTCAGCAGCCGCACGATAGCCGCGGCCAGCGGTTTCGGCTCGGCCGGCGGTACCAGCAGGCCGGTCTCACCGTGCACCACCGCCTCGGGGATGCCTCCGGCGCGCGTCCCAACCACGGCCAGGCCCAGGGCCATCGCGTCGAGCACCGTCGATCCGAGCCCCTCGGTGACCGAGCTCATGACGAACAGGTCCGCCGACTTCATCAGCGAGATCACGTCGTCGCGGAACCCGGGCAGGCGCACGGCTCGCTCCAGGTGCAGCTCCTTGACCTGCTTCTCGAGCGGCGCCCGGAGGTCGCCCTCCCCGAGAATCACGAGGTGCGCGTCGGGGACGGCACGCATCACCAGTGGCCACGCCTCCAGCAGGTGCTTCTGCCCCTTGTGCCCCACAAGCGCGCCCACGTTCACCACGACCGGCACGCCGTGCGGCAGCCAGAAGGCCGCGTGGATGTCCGCCGAGGGCCAGCGCTGCACGCGCGCGACGTCGATGCCGTCGTGAACCACCGTCACCACGTCCGCCGGGATGCCGTCGTCCACCAGGACGTCGCGAATGGCGCCCGACGCCGCGATGAAGCGGGTGACCTGGCGATACTTCCAGCGCGAGAGCGAGTTGCCGCTCAGGTGGAAGTCCACCCGCCTCGAGGCCACGAGCGGCGGCGAGGGCGACACGGCGCCGAACGAGAGGGCCGTGGCGGCCATCGACACCGCGTGCGGGTCGTGCGCGTGCACGATCGCTGGACGGAACTGGCGGACCACGCGCGACAGCCGCCACGCGGCCGCGAGGTCGATCTCGGTCATCGGCGCCAGCGCCACGAGGTCCGGGCCCTCGGACGCGCGCTTGTACAGCTCGCCCTCGGGGTGCGCCACGAGCACCGCACGGTGCCCGCGCTCGCGGAGGCCGAGCACCGTCAGGAGCGCCTGTTGCTGTCCGCCGCGCCAGGTCCTGGCGGTGTCGATGTGGAGGCTGAGCACAGTTCCCAGAGCTTGGCGAGCTTCAATCCGACGTACCGCGCGTTCATGGCCGAGACGATGAGCCCGGGCACGCCGTCGCGAAAGCCGCCGCGCAGGAGGTAGTTACGGAGAAAGGCCGCCGGCGGGTGCGTGGCCAGGTCCCACCACCCGGCGCGCCGCCCGTCTTCGAACATCTGCCGCGCAGCCAGCGTCGTGTACCGGTCCATCGTCTGCAGGTGATGCGAGAGATTGCGGTAGGCGTGGTGCAGGATCTCGCCGGAGAGCCGGCCCACCGGTCCATCCGCCTTCACCGACTCGTGGACGTGCCGACCCGTCCATCGCGCACGCCGCCGGTCGTAGAGCCGCAGCTGGAAGTCGGGATACCAGTCCGTGGACCGGAGCCAGCGCCCCAGGTGGAACGTCACGCGCGGGATGCGATAGCCGGCGGCGTCGTCCGGGCCGGCATCCTGTCCGGAGCGCCGGGGCTTCAGCCCCGGCGACGCCAGCACGTTCCGGATCTCGTCGGCCAGAGAAGGGGAGATCCGCTCGTCGGCGTCGAGCGACAGGATCCAGTCGTGACTGGCCTGCTCGGCCGCGAAGTTCTTCTGCGCGACGTAGCCCGGCCACGGCCGCACGAACACCTTGTCCGTGTACTTGCGCGCGATGGCCACGGTGTCGTCGGTGCTCTGGCTGTCGACGACGATGATCTCGTCGGCGAAGGAGAGGGACACGAGGGCCGCTTCGATGTTGGCGGCCTCGTTGAAGGTGATGACCGTGGCCGTGACGCCTGTCACGGCCTAGAGTCTAGCAGGGCTACCTTGGGTTCTGGGGTTCTGGGGTTCTGGGGTTCTGGGGTTCTCGGGTTCTCAGCCTATTGCTGCCGGCCCGTCGGCGTGGCACCGGTGGCCGTGCCCGTCGGGAGGCCGGCCGTCGAGACGCCGGAGACGCCGCCTGCGCCGACGATGGGCGCTTCCTGGGCCGTCTCGTAGTCCACGACCGACTTGTTGTAGTCGAGCAGTGCCTGCAGCTCGTTGTTGCGGGCCTGGTTCAGGTCGCGCTGTGCCTGGAAGACGAGGAAGCTGGTGGTCATGCCGGCCTGGAACTTCTTTTCCTCCGCCTCCAGCCGCCGCTCGGCCAGGACGCGCGAGGCGCGCGTGGCCTCGACGCGCTTGCTGTTGGTCTGGACCTGGCGGGCATAGTCGCGGATCTGCGTGGCGACCTGCAGCTCCTGGCTCTGGAGCTGCCGGCGCGACTGCTGATCCTGCAGCCGCGCGCGGGCGAGCTGCGCCTCGGCCGTCGCCTGGCCAATCGGGTAGCTCACCTGCAGCTGGAAGGTCCAGGTCGGGAAGTCGCCGCCGAACATCGTCCGGAGGGCACGGCTGTAGCTGGTCTGCGATTCCCCGATGATCGGGCCGCCGAAGCCGTCGCGTTCGAGGAACGTGCCGCCCAGGGCCTGCGAGAAGTACGTGACCGACGCGTTCACGTCGGGCTGGACCTGGTTGCGGAAGAAGCGGATGTTCACGTCGTTGGCCTCGAGCTGCTTGCGCGAGCTCATGAGGTCGGTGCGCTTCTGGAGCGCCGTGCTCACGGCCGACTCCGTATCCACGGTCGTGGGCCGGAACACCACGGCCTCCGTGGGCTGGATGCGGATCTGCCAGAAGTCGGGTGCGGACGGGTTGAAGACCAGCGTGCGGAGCCGATCCTCGGCGCGGGAGATGGCCGCCTCGGCGAGGATGACGCTCTCCTCGCGCTGGGCCACCTCGGCTTCCGCCTGCACGATGTCGATGGGCGCCATCGTGCCAATCTCGACGCGCGCGCGGTTGTCCTTGAGCGACTGCTGGGCCAGTTCCAGCGACTGCCGCTGCACGTTCAGGTTGCCGATGGCGAACATCAGGTCGTAGTACGCGTTCTTCACGTTCCGGGCGGTGAGCGCGATGGACTGCTGCAGCTGCACGTCCGAGATCTCGCGGTTCTTCTGGCTCACCAGCAGCTGCTGGCGGGTGCCGTCGATCCGGAAATTGCGCAGCAGCGGCTGCGTGTAGTTCAGGGAGATGTTCGGGTTCAGCTGCGGGTTGAAGTTCGTGAAGATGTTGTTCGTCGTGTTGCGGATGGTGTTGAAGCTGACGTTGTAGGTGGCGCCCCACCGGGTGAGCGCGCCCACCCCGAAGTCCACGTTGGTGCGGGTGTTGGTGATGGACGTGGCGCCGCCGGCCAGCTGGTTCGCGGGCGGCTGCGTCTGGTCGTTCACGCCGAAGTTGGTCTGGAACGTCGGGGTGTAGTTCGTCCGGACCTGCGCGATGCTCAGGTCCTGGACCTGCGGGTTGATGCGCTCCACCTGGAGGTCGAGGTTGTTCTCGAGCGCCAGCGCGACCGCCTCGTCGATGCTGAACGACCGGACCTGGCCCGGGTCGGCCGGTGCTGTCTGCGCGCGGACAGTCGTTACTCCGAAAACGGACAGGCTGGCCAGGCTGAGCACGGCCACCAGGACCGCCTTCGTACGGAAACCCTTCTGAACACGCATCACCGTTGCGACTCCGTGAGAAATAGGCACTGACCGGATGGGATTCGACCGACCCGGGGACAGCAAGAAGGGTGCCGCGCGGGCGGCCCGACCCTGCCCGGTATAGACGTCGAGGCCGGGGCAGCGGTTCAGCCGATGGGCCTCGCTATACTACCGGTCGATGACCGAAGCCGACCTGTTGTCCCTCTTCCGCCGCTCGGGCGCCCTGCTCGAGGGGCATTTCAGGCTGTCGTCCGGCCTGCACAGCCCGGGCTACCTGCAGTGCGCGCTGGTGCTGATGCGCCCGCGAGACTCCGAGGCCCTCGGCGCCGCCCTGGGCGAGCGCGTGCGCGCGCTCGGCGCCACCCACGTCCTCTCACCGGCGCTTGGCGGCATCGTCATCGGCCAGGAGGTGGCCCGGGCCCTGGACCTGCCCGCCCTGTTCGCCGAGCGCGTGGACGGCGCGCTGACGCTGCGCCGGGGCTTCGCGCTCGGGCCGTCCGACCGCGTGCTCGTCGTGGAGGACGTGGTCACGACGGGCGGCTCGACGCGAGAGACCATGCAGGTGGCCCGCGCCGCGGGGGCGACCGTCGTCGGGGCCTGCGCCATCGTCGACAGGAGCGGCGGCAACCCCGGGCTCGACGTGCCCTTCCATGCACTCCTGCCGATGGCGCTGCCCACCTACCAGCCCGAGGCCTGCCCGCTCTGCGCGCAGGGGGTGGAGGTGGTCAAGCCGGGCTCGCGCCCAGGGGCGGCCGGGAAGGGCTGACGGTGTCGGGCGAGGCCGGGCGGCGGACCATCCGGTTGACGCTGGCGTACGAGGGGACCGACTTCGCCGGCTGGCAGCGCCAGCCCGGTGAGCGAACGGTCCAGGCCGCTGTCGAGGATGCCCTGGCGACCATCGATGAGCGCCCCGTCGGTGCCGTTGCCGCGGGCCGGACCGACGCCGGCGTCCACGCCCTGGCGCAGGTCGCCAGCGCCAGGGTCGTGAACCGGCTGCCGCCGGAGGTGCTGCTGCGGGCCATCAACGTTCGGCTGCCCCCGGATGTGCGCGTGACGGCGGTGGCCGACGCGCCACCCGGGTTCAACGCTCGCCACGACGCCCGTGCCAAGATCTACCAGTACACCATTGCGATGGGCGCCGACCCGGGGCCGTTCGTCCGGCGGGTCGTGTGGCACATTCCTTACCGTCTCGACGTGCCCGCCATGGCCCGCGCGGCCGCGCTGCTCGCAGGCGAGCACGACTTCTCGTCGTTCCAGGCCACAGGCGGGGACGTGAAGACCTCGATACGTCGGCTGCTGGTGTCGCAGCTCGCGGACGATCCCGGGCCGCCCCGCTACCTGCGTTACACCGTGACCGGCACCGGCTTCCTCCGCCACATGGTCCGCAACATCGTCGGGACGCTGGTGGATGTCGGCAGGCACCGGTGGGCCGCCGAGGACATCCTCAGCATCCTGGCGTCGAGGTCGCGGCAGCGCGCTGGCGCCACCGCCCCACCCGAAGGCCTGGTGCTCGCGAAGGTCATCTACTAGGTGCGAACAGGTGCGAACAGGTGCGGGCAGGTGCGAACAGGTGCGGGCAGGTGCGGGCAGGTGCGGGCAGGTGCGGGCAGGTGCGAACAGGTGCTGCAGATACCGAAACCGGCCCAGCACACTGCCTCGCCCC
>CAZLBU010000206.1:0-5299 GCA_964557815.1 uncultured Bifidobacteriaceae bacterium
CTGGTGATCAACGCCTTCCAGGCGCTCGAGGGGAAGGGGGAGGTCCGCATCGAGGCGCGCGAGGCCCTGACCGCGGACGATGGCGCGCTGGTGCCGGACACGCAGCATGCCGTGCCGAGCGTGGTCATCGACGTGATCGACACCGGGCCGGGCATCCCGGCGGACCGCGTCGAGAAGATCTTCCAGCCGTTCTTCACCACCAAGCCCCAGGGATCGGGCCTGGGGCTGGCCATCGTGCGCAAGATCGTGGACGCGCACGAGGGCCGCATCGATCTCGCGCCGGGCGACGGAGGCACGCGGTTCCGCGTGACGCTCCCGATCGCGCCGGCCTCGCACTGACGGGAAGGGTTTCATGGCACGGATTCTGGTCGCAGACGATCACGACGCGCTGAGGCGCGGGCTCGCGCTGGCGCTCTCGACGGCGGGCCACGAGGTGGAAGAGGCCTCGAACGGCAACGCCGCGCTCGAGCGCCTGCACGAGAGCTACTTCGACGTCGTGGTCAGCGACCTCAAGATGGGCGGCTCGGACGGCCTGGACGTGCTCCGCACGACCAAGTCGCTCCACCCCACGGTCTCGGTCATCCTGATGACGGCCTTCGGCACGGTGAACACCGCCGTCGAGGCGATGAAGCACGGCGCGTTCGACTACGTGCAGAAGCCCTTCGAGATCGAGGAGATGGAGGTGAAGATCGAGAAGGCGCTCGAGCTGAAGCGCCTGCGCCACGAGCTCGACTACCTGCGCAACGAGCAGCAGGAGAGCTACGACTTCGAGAAGATCGTCGGTAACAGCGAGGCGCTGCAGCGCGTGCTGGGCGTCGTGCGGAAGGTGGCCAAGAGCAATTCGACGGTGCTCATCAACGGCGAGACCGGGACGGGCAAGGAGCTCATCGCCGGGGCCATCCACCACAACTCGCTCCGCGCCGCGCGCAACTTCGTGAAGGTGAACTGCGCGGCCCTCCAGGAGAACCTGCTGGAGTCGGAGCTCTTCGGGCACGAGAAGGGCGCGTTCACGGGCGCCGACCGCCAGCGCATCGGGCGCTTCGAGCAGGCCGACGGCGGGACGCTGTTCCTGGACGAGATCGGCGACATGAGCCCCAGCACGCAGGCCAAGATCCTGCGCGTGCTGCAGGAGCACGAGTTCGAGCGGCTGGGGGGCACGCGCACGATCCGCGTGGACGTGCGCCTCATCGCGGCCACCAACCGCGACCTGCCGGCGATGGTCGCCGCCGGCAACTTCCGCGAGGACCTCTACTATCGCCTCAATGTCGTCTCCATCCAGACGCCCCCGCTCCGCGAGCGCAAGGAGGACATCCTGGCCCTGGCGATGTCGTTCCTGCGACGGTACGGCAACGAGCTGAAGAAGCGCCTGGACGGCATCGACCCCGACGCGCAGAAGCTGCTCATGCGGTACAACTGGCCCGGGAACATCCGCGAGCTCGAGAACGCCATCGAGCGCGCGGCCCTGCTGGCAGAAGGCACCGTGATTACGGCCGACGATCTGCGTCTGGGCGACTCCGCACCGGGCAACGGCCTCAACAAGGAATCCTCCGTCGTCCGCATCCCACCCACCGGCATCGCGCTCGAGGACGTCGAGCGGCAGGCGCTGACCGAGGCGCTGAAGATGGCCAACTGGGTGCAGAAGGACGCCGCCGACCTGCTGAGCATCAGCCCGCGCGTGATGAACTACAAGATCAAGACGCTGGGGATTGAATTGCCGAAGCGCCGCTCCCAGCTGATCGCAGGCTAGGGCCCGCCTACCGCGGCTCGTCGTCAGGTGACGCCGCCGTCTTCTTCGCCCGGGGATGGGCCTTCCGGTAGACCTCCATCAGCTGCGTGGAGTTCACGTGCGTGTAGCGCTCGGTCGTGCTGATGCGCACGTGGCCCAGCAGCTCCTGGATGCCGCGCAGGTCCGCCCCGCGCTGCAGCAGGTGCGTGGCGAAGGAGTGGCGCAGCGCGTGCGGGCTGATCCCCATCCGCGTGCTGCACTGCGCGACGTAGCGGCGCAGCAGCCGATCCACGCTTCGCCCGGTGATGCGCCCGCCGCGGAAGTTCACGAACAGCGGCTCCTCGGGTCGCGGTCGGCGCGCTGCCTGAATCCCGCCTCCCGCCCTCGCCCCGGTATACGAGCTCGACTCACGACGGAAGACGATCCCCGCCCGTTCCTTCATCCACGCCCGGATCGCGTCGGCCGCGGACTGGTTGAACGGCACGACCCGCTCCCTGGCGCCCTTGCCCAGGACGCGCACCAGTCGCCCGTTCAGGTCGAGGTCCTCGAGGTCCACGCCGACCAGCTCGCTCAGCCGCAGGCCCGAGGCATAGAACAGCTCGAACATCGCCCGGTCGCGCCGCCCGAGCGGCGTGCGCGTGTCGATGCTGTCGAGGAGCGCCGTGACCTCGGCTTCCGAAAGGTGTACGGGAATGGTCCTCGCCAGTTTCGGCGCCACCGCCACGGCGGTCGGGTCGGCGTCGATGACCCCCTCGCGCCGCAGGTAGTGCATGAACGCGCGCACGCCTGAGAGCTTCCGCGCCACCGATGCCCGGGCCTGGCACGCCTTGTTCAGCGACGCGACCCAGGCGCGCACGCCGGCGGAGTCGAGGTGGCCGGGCTGCAGCTGGGAGATCCGCAGGTCGCGCTCGGAGGACTGCCATGCGAGGAACTGGCCCACGTCCGAATCGTAGGCGCGCGCCGTGTGCGGCGAGACGTTCCGATTGAGCTCGAGGAAGGCGAGAAATGCCTTCAGGTGATCGCGGAGGTTCTCCGGCGCCCCGGGCGCCTCGCCTCGGGCCAGCAGGCTCCGATGCCGTTCGCCCGCCGCGCGCGGCCGTGAGGAAGGGCGGGCCACGGCTTCACCGGCCGCTCAGCGCGGCCTCGCCCATCCACTCCCGGAGATCATCCAGAGCACGTGCGGCGATCAGGGCCTTCCTGCGTGCCTTGTCGCGCGGCGCGTTCGCGAGCGGCTCCATGATGCCGTGCGTGATGTTGCTCGGCTGGTAGTGCGCGGGATCCGCGTGCGAGACGTAGTGCGCCAGCGCGCCCATCGCCGTGGTGCGCGGGAGCGCACGCGGGGTGCGGCCGAGCGCCAGCGCCGCCGCATTCCGCCCGGCCAGGAGCCCCGAGGCCGCGGATTCCACGTAGCCCTCCACGCCCGACACCTGCCCGGCGAAGAACAGGTCGGGGCGGAACCGTGTCTGCCACGTGGGCTCGAGTACCTTCGGCCCGCAGATGTAGGTGTTGCGATGGACCATGCCGAACCGCACGAACTCCGCGTGCTCGAGCCCGGGGATCATCCGGAGCACGCGCGCCTGGTCGCCCCACTTGATCTGGGTCTGGAACCCCACGAGGCTGAAGTGATCGCCGGCCAGCGTGTCCTGGCGCAGCTGCACGACGGCATACGGATAGCGCCCGGTCTTCGGATCGGTGAGGCCCACGGGCTTCATCGGCCCGAACCGGAGCGTGTCGCGGCCGCGGTGCGCCATCACCTCGATGGGGAGGCACCCCTCGAAGAACTTCACGGAATCGAAGTCGTGCACCGTCGCCGACTCGGCCGCGACCAGCGCGTCGTAGAACGCGTCGTACTCGTCCTTCGTGAACGGGCAGTTCAGGTAGTCACCCTCGGGTGCGGGCGGGTGCGGGCAGGTGCTGGCGGGTGCGGGCAGGTGCGGACCCGGCCCGTCTTCTGCCTTCTCACCTCTGCCTTCTGCCTTGTCGGGCGCCTTCCACACGTTCCGATCCCACCGCGACGCGCGAAACACCTTCGACATGTCGATGGAGTCGGCCAGCACGATGGGGCTGATCGCGTCGTAGAACGCCAGGTGCTCGTCGCCCACGAGCCGCTGGATGTCGGCAGACAGCGCGTCCGACGTGAGAGGGCCTGTCGCAATGATGACCGGCGACCAGCCCGACTCCGGCGCGGGCACGTGATCGATCTCCTCGCGGGCGATGGTGATGCGGGGATGCGACGAGACGGCCCCGGTAACGAGCCGCGAGAAGGCGTGCCGGTCCACCGCGAGGGCGGCGCCGGCGGGCACCCGCGCCTGGTCCGCGGCCCGCATCACCAGGGACCCGAGCTGCCGCATCTCTTCCTTCAGCAGCCCGACGGCGTTGTCCAGCTTGTCACCACGGAACGAGTTGCTGCACACGAGCTCGGCCAGACCGTCGGTCTGGTGCACGGCGGTCTTCCGGACGGGCCGCATCTCATGGATGACGACCTCCACGCCGAGCTCTGCGGCCTGCCACGCGGCCTCGGAGCCGGCCAGACCGCCGCCGATGACGTGGATCATGCGTTCGCCCGCGCCTTGCGCGCCCGTGCGGGCGCGGACCTGGCCTTGCGCGCCCGGCCGCCCTTCTTCGCCGAACCCGCACGCGCGGCCAGCAGCTCCTGGGCCTGGGCCATCGTGACCGACTCCGGCGAGACGCCCTTCGGCAGCGAGGCGTTGGTCGTGCCGTCGGTCACGTACGGGCCATAGCGGCCGTCGAGGATGCGCACGGCCTCGCCGGTCTCGGGATGCGGGCCGAGGGCCTTCAGCTCCTTCGGTGCCGCGCGCTGGCGGCGCATCGATTTCTTGGGCTGCGCCAGCAGCTCGCGAGCGCGCTCGAGCGTGATGGTGTAGACATCGTCGGTGGCCTCGAGCGAGCGGAACTCGGCGCCGTGCTTGACGTAGGGACCGAAGCGGCCCAGGTTTGCCAGGATCTCCTCGCCGTCGTCACCGCGGCCCAACTCGCGCGGGAGCGAGAGCAGCTTGAGGGCGTCGGCCAGGGTGATGGTGTCTTCGCTGAAGTCGCGCCCGAGCGAGGCGCGGCGCGGCTTCTCCTTCGAGCCGCGCTCCGGCGTCTCGCCCAGCTGCACGTAGGCACCGAAGCGCCCGTGCATCACGTAGACAGGCAAGCCGCTCTTCGGGTCCGTACCCAGCGACTTCGGCCCCTGCGCCTTGGCTTTCAGCAGCGCCAGCGCCTTATCGAGCGTCAGGTCCGCCGGCGCCAGGTCATCTGGCAGCGACGCGCGGGGGCCCTCCTCGGCCGAGTCGCCAATCTGCAGGAACGGGCCATAGCGACCGATGCGCACGCGAACGGGCAGGCCGCTGTCCGAGTCCGTGCCCACGTCGATCATCGGGTAGTCGATGGCCTGGCCCTTCTCCTCGACCAGGTTCTCGAGCCCGTGGTGCTTGCCGTCACCGCGGTAGAACTCACGGATGAAGTCCAGCCAGTCCTTCTCGCCGTTCGAGATCTGGTCGAGGATCTCCTCCATCTCGGCGGTGAAGCCGAGGTCCACGTAGTCCCCGAAGTGCTCGCGCAGCAGGC
>CAZLBU010000207.1:0-1340 GCA_964557815.1 uncultured Bifidobacteriaceae bacterium
TTAGGCACGCCGCCAGCGTTGATTCTGAGCCAGGATCAAACTCTCAAGTTAAATGCTTGAGAGAGCGATTAGGCTCTCATTACTTTGTTACTTCTGTCTTGTGTTCGACGGTTCACCCACCTCCGCTCTCGCTTGCGCTCGAGCCTCGGCGGGCGCCGCCGGCTGACACTCGACGGGCTGGTCTGCTCCACCCCTCCACACCCCAACCGCAGGGGCCGAAACCCCCACGCCGGAGGCGCGGAAAAGCGAAGCGTGTGCACGCTCTATCTAGTTTTCAAAGAACCAAGGCCCCGGCCGCTTTCGCGGTCCGGCGCCCCCGCTGCGGCCCGTCTTACCAGCCGCTGGCGCCCATCAGGGGCAGACTTCCGAGCTTACGTGACGCTCGCCCACCGTGTCAACCCCTTTTTCTCGTTCGCCGTGGGACCGTTTCAGGACCTTGCGACCAGCTTCCGGGGGCTCCAGGGAGCTTACCTTGCAGCGCGGGCCCTAGACCGAGGACACCGCGTCAAGCGCGTCTCACCACTATACGAACATCACAGCGCGATGTCAACAACCTCCGCGGCGTGAAGGCCCGCGCCCCACCTCCGGCGCGTCGTTCAGGATCATTCTACACCCGTCGTCAGTCCCCTTCGAGCCGCACGAGCCGTCGCTCGCGCTGCCCCTTCTGCCACACCACCAGCGAGCCGCCCAGCGTGTCGTCCATCGTCAGCAGCCGGCGATCGTCCGTCACGCGCTCGCCGTTCAGGTACACGCCGCCCTGCTTGACGAGCCGCGTCGCCTCGCCCTTCGAAACGGCCAGCCCCGCTGCGAACACCGCGTGCGCCACCGTCGAACTCGTGAACGCCGCCCTCGACATCGTCGTCGACGGGACGTCCTCGAAGACCAGCAGCAGGTCCTCCGGCTCGGCGGCGCGAAGCGATCCGCCGAACATCACCGCCGACGCACGCTCCGCCCGGGCGAGCTCGCCCTCGCCATGGACCAGGCGCGTCACCTCGCGGGCGAGCGTGCGCTGCGCCTCGCGCGCCTCCGGCGCCTCCACGACCGCGCGCTCCAGGCCCTCAATCGTCGGGCGGTCCAGCCAGGTGAAGAACTTCAGGTACCGCACGACGTCGCGGTCGTCGGCATTCAGCCAGAACTGGTAGAAGCGGAACGGCGAGGTGCGGTCCGGCGCCAGCCACACCGTTCCCGCCTCGGTCTTCCCGAACTTCGTGCCCGCCGACGTGGTCACGAGCGGCAGCACCAGGCCGTGCGCTTTCGCTCCAGCGACTTTGCGGATCAAGTCGCAGCCGGCGGTGATGTTGCCCCACTGGTCCGAGCCGCCCATCTGGAGCGTGCACCCG
>CAZLBU010000207.1:1350-5266 GCA_964557815.1 uncultured Bifidobacteriaceae bacterium
CGCTCGTGGAGCACCAGGTAGTCGTAGGACTGGAGCAGCAGGTAGCTGAACTCGGTGAACGAGATGCCCTCCTCGCCGCCCAGGCGCCGCTTCACGGACTCCTTGGCGAGCATGTAGTTCACGGTGAAGTGCTTGCCCGTGTCACGCAGGAACTCGAGCAGCGTCAGCTGCCGGAGCCAGTCGGCGTTGTTCACCATCCGCGCGGCGTTGGGCCGCGCCTCGAAGTCGAGGAATCGCTCGAGCTGCGCCCGCATCCCGCGCACGTTGGCATCGACGTCCTCGACCGACAGCAGCGTCCGCTCCTGGCTCTTGCCGCTCGGATCGCCAATGAGGCCCGTGCCGCCGCCCACGAGCGCGATGGGGCAGTGTCCCGCGCGCTGGAGTCGCGCCAGCGCCATGATCGGCAGCAGCGACCCGACGTGCAAGCTCGAAGCGGTCGGGTCGAACCCGACGTAGGCGGTCACAGGATTGCGCCCGAACATCTCGCGCGTGCCCTCGGTGACGTCGTACACGATGCCGCGCCATTCGAACTCGTCCAGGACGTTCATCGGATTAACTATACTGCCCTCGATGGGCATCACGCGGCGCGGCGCGCTCCGCGCCCTCGTCGCCTCGGGCGTCGGCCTCGGCACCGGCGCCATCGCCTATGGCATGGCGTACGAGCGCCACCGCGTCGAGCGTCTGGAGGTGGACGTCAGGGTCATCGGGCTGCCACCCGAGCTCGAGGGCCTGCGCGTCGGCCTCATCACCGACATCCACCACAGCGACACGGTGTCGGCCGATGATGTCGCGCGCGCCGTCTCACTGCTGACCGCGGCCCGTCCGGACCTCGTCGTGCTCGGCGGTGACTACGTGACGTTCGGTGATCGCAGGTTCGTGGGCCCGGTGGCCGAGCTGCTCTCGCCGCTCGCGGGCGCGCCCCTGGGGTCGTTCGCCGTCCTCGGCAATCACGACGACGACCGCGACATGCCCGCGGCCCTCGCGTCACATCGCTTCACGGTGCTGAAAGATCAGCGGACGCGCCTCACCGTCAAGGGGGAGGCGCTCGACATCGCGGGCATCCGCTTCTGGACGAGGCGGCCCGCCGACCTGGCGCGTGTCCTGAAGGGCACCGGAGGCACGACGGTCCTGCTCGCGCACGATCCACGACGGCTGGCGGAGGCGGCCAGGTTCGACGTGCAGCTCGTGCTCTCGGGGCACACGCACGGGGGACAGGTGGTCCTGCCGGGCGTGGGCGCCATCGCGGGACGCAAGTTTCCCGTGCTCGCCGGCCTGGGCACCGAGAGCAACGCCACGGTCTTCGTCAGCCGCGGCGTCGGCACGGTATACGTCCCCGTGCGGATCAACTGCCCGCCTGATGTTGCGGTGCTGACGCTCCGGCGAACCTCCGACAGGCTGTAATGCGGTCGGCGGTTCAGGCCGGCGCGGGAAGGAACCGCCGGCCCTCGATGCGCCACCCGCCCGCGAGCACCAATCCAATCGCCTCCGGGTAGAGCCGGTGTTCCTCAACGAGGATGCGCGCCGCGAGGGTGTCCTCCGTGTCGTCGGCGCGCACAGGGACCGCCGCCTGCAGGACGATCGGGCCGGCGTCGAGCTCGGCGGTCACGAAATGCACGGTGCACCCGGCCACCTTCACCCCGTGCTCGAGCGCCTGCCGCTGCGCATTCACCCCCGGGAACGCGGGCAGAAGCGAGGGGTGCACGTTGAGGATGGCGCCGGGAAAGGCGTCGACGAACACGGGGCTCAGCAGGCGCATGAATCCCGCCAGGCACACCAGCCCCGTATCGCGCCGGCGAAGCTCCTCCGCCAGCGCCCGATCGTAGGCCTCACGCGTGGGAAATGCGCCGTGCTCGAGCACCACCGTCTCGATGCCGGCGGCACGCGCGCGCTCGAGTCCGCGCGCCCCCGGCCGGTTCGAGATGACCACGGTGGTCGTGGCGTCGAGCCGGCCCTCGGCGATGGCGTCGATGATGGCCTGCAGGTTCGATCCGCGCCCGGAGATGAGAACACCGAGCCGTCGGTTCACTCGTATCGCACCTCGCGGCTGCCCGCCTCCGCGGCGCCAATTACCAGCGAATTGGCCTCGCCGGCTTCGAGCAACGCCGCCTGCACGTCGCTGACACGGTCAGCGGCAACGACCAGGATGAGACCGATGCCCATGTTGAACGAACGCCGCAGGTCCATCTCGGGCACCGAGCCTGCTTCCCCGAGCCACCGGAAGAGCGACGGCGTGCGCCAGGCCCGGCGATCCACTCGCGCGGAGACGCCCTCGGGAAGCACACGCGGCAGGTTGTCGGTGATGCCGCCGCCGGTGATGTGTGCCATGCCCTTCAGCAACCCACGGCCCAGCAGGGGCCGGATGACCGGCAGGTACGTGCGGTGCGGGCGCAACAGGGCCTCGCCCACTGTCTCTCCGAGTTCGGGCACGTGGCTGTCCACGCTCAGCTTCAGCAGGTCGAAGACGATGCGGCGCGCGAGCGAGTAGCCATTGGTGTGGAGGCCTGAGGACGGCAGCCCCAGCAGCACATCCCCGGGGACGATACTCTGGCCCGTGATCAGGTGCGCGCGCTCGACCGCGCCGACGATGAAGCCGGCCACGTCGTACTCACCCTCAGCATAGAAGCCAGGCATCTCGGCGGTCTCGCCGCCCAGCAGCGCGCACCTGTTGTCGGTGCACCCGCGGGCCAGGCCCTTCACGATCTGCTCGGCCACGTCCGGCGACAGCCGACCCGTGGCCAGGTAGTCCAGGAAGAAGAGCGGAACGGCCCCCTGCACCAGGATGTCGTTGACGCAGTGGTTCACGAGATCGACACCGATGGTGTCGTGACGTCCCGTCATGAACGCGATCTTCAGCTTCGTGCCCACGCCGTCGGCGCTCGACACGAGGATGGGATCACGCCACGCTCCGGCGCCGAGGCTGAACAGCCCGCCGAACGAGCCAATCTCCGACAGCACGCCGGGGGTGAACGTCGCGCGTGCGAGTCCCTTGATGCGGCGGACGGTTTCGTTGCCGGCATCGATGTCGACACCGGATGCCTTGTAATCCATGGGTTGGGTCATCAGAAATCGAGCTTCGTGATCAGCCGCTCGCAGAGCTGGCGCCTGGGGGACCCATCCGGCGCAGCCCAGTAAGCCCGACGGACGGTGGCAAAGAAGCGCTCTTCCTCGAGGTCTTCCTCGAGCATGTCGAAGCCCTCGGCCACGAGCGAGAGGGCCTCGGGCTGGTCCTGGCGACTCTCGAGGACCTCGAGCAGCACGGGCGTATTCCGGAGGGCCACGAGTCCCAGCGCGAGCGCGACGGGCGCACGCACGGGGTCCTGTGACGGCACGCCCACGTCGAGCAGCATCGTCACGGCCTCGGCGTTTCCGCGCGCGCCGATGGCGCCCAGGCCGGCGGCGGCGCCGCGCAGCAGCTCCTGGTAACCGGGATGATCCTCAGCGAAGCCAAGCGTCTTCTGGAGGAATCCCATGTGCGACGAGCAGTTCTGCCCGAGCAGGCAGATGGCCGCCGCCACGGATGGCTGCAACCTCTGTGCCCCGGTGCGCTGCAGCTCGGCGAGCACGCCCAGCGACGATCGGTCGCCGATGCGCCCGAGCGCGAGCACGGCATCGTCCTGGAGCGGCCCTTCCAGCCTGGCGACTTCGGTGATCCGCTTCGTGGCGGACATGACCCGGTAGTCCCCCAGCGCCTCGATGACCGAGCTGCGGAAGTAGTCCACGCCGCGGCCGACATCGCGGACGAGGGCGTCCCGCACGCCGGCGTTGCCCTCGGCCAGCGGCGCGAGCGCGCGGACCAGCGATGGCCGGACGAACTCGCCGGTCTCCTTGTCGAGCGCGGCCAGCAGCCGGGCGGCGAGGGCAGGCGAGGGGTGATGCTCGAAGTAGCCGTAGGCCACCTCCCTCAGACGATCGTTCG
>CAZLBU010000208.1:0-5258 GCA_964557815.1 uncultured Bifidobacteriaceae bacterium
CGCCGGCCTGTCACGCCGGAGGCCGCGGGTTCGAGTCCCGTCCACCCCGCCAAACCCCTCGCTACCTCGGTGCTTGCCGGGCTGGGCGTCCTCGGTCACGCGCCGCGGCTCTGCCGCGCCAGCGCCCCCGCTACACTATTCCGCATGCCCTTCCACGCCATCGTCGGCCATCGGCGCCAGACGGCGCTCGTCGCCCGCGCGCTCGATCGCGGGACGCTGCCGCCGACGCTGCTATACGCCGGTCCCGTGGGCGTGGGGAAGTGGCGCGTGGCCGTGGCCACCGCGCAGGCGCTCAACTGCCTGGAGCCGCGGCGGAGCCCGGGCGAGCCGCTCGCGATGGACGCCTGCGGCAGCTGCCGCGCCTGCGAGCGCATCGCGCGTGGCATCCACGTGGACGTCATCGTGGTCGAGCCCGACGAGAAGGCGTCCATCAAGATCGACGTGGTGCGTGACGTGCTGTCGCGCACGTCGTACCGCCCCTTTGAAGGCAAGCGGCGCGTCGTGCTCGTCCGCGATGCGGACACGCTGGAGCCACAGGCGCAGAACGCGCTGCTCAAGTCGCTGGAGGAGCCGCCGCCCGCCACCGTGTTCATCATGACGACGGCGGTGCCCGGGGCGCTGCTGCCGACGGTGCGGTCGCGATCGATGATGCTGCGGTTCGGGCGCCTGACGGCCGACGAGGTGTCGGCCGTGCTGGTGCGCGACCACGAGCACACCGAGGCCGAGGCGCGCGCGGTGTCGGCGCTGGCCGATGGCTCGGTGGGGCAGGCGCTGTCGCTCGCGTCCTCCGATGTCGCGGTGCTCCGCGAGACGGCGCTGCTGCTGCTGAAGGAGACGGCGGGCCGCGCCGACGTGCAGGGCCGCCTGCAGGCTGCCGGCGCCGTGACGGGCGGTCCCTCGAAGAAGGATCGCTCGCGCGAGGAGATCGCCGTGGTGCTCCGCCTCACGGCGTCGATGCTCCGCGACATCGAGGCCATCAACAGCGGGGCGGATCCGCGGGTGCTGGCCAACCCCATCGTCGCCGCGGAGCTGCGGGCCATCGCCCGCGACTTCACCGGCGACCGTGCCCGGGAAGCCTTCGTCGCCGTGGATCGCGCGCTCTTCGCCCTGGACCGGAACGCCGGGCCGAAGGTGGTGACCGAGTGGCTGTCGATGCAGATCTAGGGTTCTCGGGTTCTGGGGTTCTGGGGTTCTGGGGTTCTGAGGTTCTGGGGTTCTCTGAGGGATACTGATTCAATGCGTCGGGTGCGGGTGGGCATCACCGTGGGGGATCCGGCCGGCATCGGGCCCGAGATTGCGGAGAAGGCACGGCAGGACGCACGCGTGCAGGCCGTGTGTGAGCCGGTGATCTTCGGCCCGGCGTCGCTGGAGGGCGTGCGCGCAGGTGAAGCGGGCGCCGCCGGCGGCCGGGCGGCCTACGACACGCTGGTGCGCGCGGTGGACGCGGCGCGGCGCGGCGAGGTCGACGCCATTGCCACGGCGCCCCTCAGCAAGCATGCCTTCGCGCTGGCGGGGATCCCCTGGAAAGGCCACACCGATCTGCTTGCGCACCTGTGCGGCGTGGAGCACGTGCGCATGCTGTTCTACGCCGCCGGGACTGAAGTCCCGGCGCTCCGTACGGCGGGTGGTGCTGGCGACGGTACGGAGCGCCGGGGCTTCAGCCCCGGCGGCCCCTTCAGCCCCGGCGGGCACGCGCCCCTGTGCGTGGCGCTCGTGACCGTGCACGTCCCGCTGGCGGACGTCCCGCGCCTCATCTCGACGCCCGAGGTGACCCGCACCATCATCATGACCGCCGACTGGCTCCGCGGCCTCGGCACGACAGCGCCGCGCGTCGCGCTGGCCGGGCTCAACCCGCATGCCGGCGAGGCCGGGCTGCTCGGGCACGAAGAAGACGACGTGTTGCGGCCAGCCGTGGCGGAGGCGCGCGGCCAGGGCGTGGACGCCAGCGGGCCCTGGCCGGCCGACACCGTGTTCGTTCGCGCCGCGCGCGGGGAGTTCGACGCGGTCGTCGCCTGCTATCACGACCAGGGACTGATTCCGGTGAAGCTGCTGGCCTTCGGAGAGGCCGTCAACGTCACCATCGGGCTGCCGATCATCCGGACGTCGGTGGACCACGGCACGGCCTTCGACATCGCCGGCCACGGCGTCGCCGATCCGGGCAGCATGATCGCTGCCGTGCGCCTGGCGGCGCGGCTGGCGGAGGCGCGGGCGTGATGGCCAGGCCCGCGGAGCCCGCCGAGACGGTGATCGCCGACAACCGGAAGGCGTTCCACGACTACCACATCCTCGAGACCTTCGAGGCCGGCATCGCGCTGCTCGGCACCGAGGTGAAGGGCATCCGCGAGGGACGGGCCAACCTGCGCGACAGCTACGCCCAGGTGGAGAAGGGCGAGGTGTGGCTCTACAACGTGCACATCAATCCCTACTCGCACCGGGGCTACGTGGATCACGATCCGAAGCGGAAGCGGCGCCTGCTGCTGCACCGGCACGAGATCCGGAAGCTGATCGGCAGGACCGTCGAGAAGGGCCTGACGCTGGTGCCGACGAAGATGTACTTCAAGAACGGCAAGGTGAAAGTGGCGCTGGCGCTGGCGAAAGGCAAGCAGGCGCACGACAAGCGCGAGACCATCCGCCGGCGGGAAGCGGACCGCGAGACCCGCGCCGCCGTCAAGGAGCGAGGACGACGTTGACGCCCATTCCCTTCAATCGTGCGGCCGTGACCGGGCTCGAGGTGGACTACGTGACCCGCGCCATCACCGCCGGCCCCATCCACGGCGACGGCCCGTTCACGCGCGACTGCCACCAGTGGCTCGAGCGGCTGACCGGGTCGCACAAGGCGCTGCTCACCACGTCGTGCACGCACGCGCTCGAGATGACGGCGCTGCTGCTCGACATCCAGCCGGGCGACGAGGTCATCGTGCCGTCGTTCACCTTCGTCTCCACCGTCAACGCCATCGTGCTGCGCGGCGCGCGGCCGGTATTCGTGGACATCCGCCCCGACACGCTGAACCTCGACGAGCGGCTCATCGAGGCGGCCATCACACCCCGCACACGGGCCATCCTCGTCGTGCACTACGCGGGTGTGGCGTGCGAGATGGACGCCATCATGGCCATCGCGAAGGCGCACGGCCTTGCGGTGGTGGAGGACAACGCGCACGGGCTCTTCGGCTCCTACCGGAAGAAGCCGCTCGGCACCTTCGGCACGTTCGCGACGCTCAGCTTCCACGACACGAAGAACCTCTCGTGCGGAGAGGGCGGCGCGCTGATGATCAACGACCCGTCACACGTCGAGCGCGCGGAGATCATCCGCGAGAAGGGCACGAACCGCACGCGCTTCTTCCGCGGGCAGGTGGACAAGTACACCTGGTGCGACATCGGCTCGAGCTATCTGCCCTCCGACATCCTTGCGGCCTACCTGCTCGCGCAGCTCGAGTCGCACGATCGCATCCAGCGCCGCCGCCATGCCCTCTGGAGCCGCTACGCGGAGGCGCTGGCGCCCTGGGCCGCCGAGGCCGGCGTGCGGCTGCCCACCGTGCCGGACCACTGCGGGCACCCGGCGCACATCTTCTACCTGCTGATGCCGTCGCTCGAGGCGCGCACGGCGCTCATCGCGCACCTGCGCGAGCGGCTCATCCTGGCCGTGTTCCACTACCTGCCGCTGCACCTCTCCGACATGGGACGACGGCTCGGAGGGCGTGACGGGCAGTGCCCGGTCACCGAATCCGTGAGCGATCGCCTCGTCCGCCTGCCCCTCTTCTTCCAGCTGTCGGACGACGACCAGGGGCGCGTCATCGACGAGGTGATGGCTGCGCCCATCCGCGGCCGGGATCGGGGATGAGTGCCGGCGGGCCGACACTGATCGTCACCGGCGCGGAGGGGCAGATGGGCCGCGCCATCGTCGAGCGGTTCGCGCCCGGCGCGATGGTGCACGCCCTGGGCCGCCAGGACCTCGACATCACCGATGCCGCGGCCGTGGCCGAGGTGTTCGCCCGCCATCGTCCGGACGTGGTGATCAACGGCTCGGCGTTCACTGACGTGGACGGCGCCGAGGAGCGGCAGGCGGACGCCCTGGCCGTCAACGGCCTGGGGCCGGGCATCCTCGCGCGCGCCGCGGAGGCCGCCCGCGCGACGCTCGTGCATTTCAGCACGGACTTCGTCTTCGCGGGAAAGGACGCCCGCACGTGGACCGAGGCCGACCTGCCCGAGCCGCAGAGCGTCTACGGGCAATCGAAGCTCATGGGCGAGTGGCTCGCGCGTGACTGCCGGCGCCGATACATCCTGCGCGTCGAGAGCCTGTTCGGGGGGCCCCGGGGCCGCAGCACGATCGACCGCATCGCCAGCGGGCTTCGCGAGGGGCGCGAGATGAAGCTCTTCCACGATCGCACCGTCACGCCGAGCTTCACGGTGGACGTGGCCGAAGCGGTACATGCGCTGATCGCCCGGGACGCGGCGCCCGGCGTGTACCACTGCGTGAACTCGGGCGCGACGACATGGCTCGGCATGGGCCGGCACATCGCCCGCCTGCTGGGCCTCGACGACCGGCTGCTCGTGCCGGTGTCGGTGGCCGACGTGCGGCTGAAAGCGGCCCGCCCGCAGTATGCGGCGCTTTCGAACCGCAAGCTGGCCGACGCGGGCATCCCGATGCCCCCGTGGGAGGATGCCCTCGCGCGGTACCTGGTGCGGCCCCCGGCATGAGCGTGACCATCGTCATCGTCGGCTTCCGGGCCTACGCGGAGCTCGAGCGCTGCCTGGCGTCGCTCGCCAGGCACGAGCCCGGCGCGCGGGTCGTCGTGGTGGACCACGCGGCGGACGAGGCCGCGGGGCGACGGATCGCCGCCTTCCCCGGCATCACCTACGTCGGGCGCCGCGAGAACCCGGGGTTCGGCGCCGGGGTGAACCTCGCTGCGCGAGAGGCCTCCCGCAGCCACCTGTTGCTCCTCAACCCCGACAGCGAAGTCGTCGGCCCCATCGTGGCGCCGCTCGCTTCGGTGCTCGAGGCGCACCCGGAGGCCGGCATCGTCGGCGGGCTGGTGCGCGACCCGCTGGGCGGCGTGCAGGCGTCGGCGCGCCGGTTCCCCAACATCACCACCGCCATCGCCGGGCGCACCTCGTGGCTGTCGCGGGTCGCCCCCGGGAACCCGCTGTCGCGATGGAACCTCACCACGGTGCCGTCCGAGGGCATCGCGCGCGTGGACTGGGTGAGTGGGGCCTTCGTGCTGATCCGCCGCGAGGCCTTCGACGCTGTCGGCGGATTCGAC
>CAZLBU010000209.1:0-4671 GCA_964557815.1 uncultured Bifidobacteriaceae bacterium
TCTTCGTGGTTTCTTTCTACGGACGCGTCGACAGCGTGACCGCGCTCGCGAGTTCCAGCGCGAAGCGGCCTCTCGCCCGCGGGACGATGCGGATGTCCGGGCACTTCTGCTCGAGGCGCCGCCGGAGCAGCAGCAGCCGGCTCTCGAGGTTGTCCTTGAACTCGGGTAGGTTCAGCGACTTGTCGAGCCTGAGCTCGCGGTTGGTGAACTCCCCGCGGCCCTCGCGGTCACGCGCGGTGAGCAGCTTCCAGAGGATGCGTGCCGGGAGGCTGCGGATCAGGTACTCGCCGTCCACCATGATCAGCTCGTCGCCGGCGTAATAGACGATCTCCCGACGCGCGGCGGCGCGTGCTGGCGGCGGCGCGGCGGCGGGTATTGGCGGCGGCGCGGGCGGCTCGGCGGCTTCGCTGGCGCTCTCGGCCCGCTCGTGCAGCTGCATGTTCTGGATGGCAATCGCCAGGTAGCTGCCGAGCAGCTCGATGGACGTCTTGTCCTCCTCGTGGAAGCGGTACTGCTCTTCACTCTCGATGCAGAGGACACCCACCAGCTCGCCGCGCACGAGGAGCGGAATCCCGAGCTGGCTCTCGGGGATCGGCAGGCCCGGCAGCCGGATGCGCTCCGGTGGGCACAGCCCGGACTCCCGCGCACGCTCGCCCACGGTGTGCGCGTAGAGCAGCGCGCGCAGCAGCCCTGAGATGCGAATCGGCTTCTGCGCCTCGGCCACGACGCCGATGATGCCTTCGCCGATGCGCGCCTCCGCGCCGACGCCGCCCTCGGGGTAGCCGCGGCTGGCAATCATCACCAGCACGCCTGGCTCCTCCGCCGGAACCAGGATCATCGAATGGTTGAAGCCGAAGATCTCCTCGAGGCCCGCGAGGATCGAGTCGAGCAGGTCCTCGAGGTTGTCGGCCTGGTGGATGCGGACCGACAGATCCTGGAGCGCGCGCATCGTGAAACGCGGATCCGACGCGCTGCCGCGACGCCCGCTCCCATCCCGCGCGATCGCACCCGCCACGTCGTCGAGCACCGGCTCGATCGACCGGACCTCGTAGATGTCCGCCGCGAGGAGCTTGAAGATGCCCTTCAGCCCCGAGTACGAGGCAATGGCCTCGATACGAAGCGCCATCCGCTCGAAGATGGGCCCGGAGGTCTCCGAGCGGACGAGCCGCAGCCGGAGCGCGTACCCCTGCGCGGTGTCGGGATCGATGACCCGCACGAGGGCGTTGGGGTTCTCCGCCACGTTGCGGCGGCTCTTGTTGAAGAACTGGAACGAGAGCGCGACGTGCTGGCTGTCCACGTACTCGATGTGGCTCAGGTACGCCGCGTTCGGGATGCCGTCGCGGGAGCAGGTGAACAGCGTGGCCGGGATGAGGCCCTGCCAGCACGACGCGAGCGATTCGAGCGTCAGGCTCATGGCAGCGGCGCTCCCGCGCCGGGGCCCGGCGTCTGATCGAACAGCGCGTTCACGCGGAACCGGATGGCGACACACGGCCAGGTCACCCAGGCGTCGGTCGGCGCGCGCGGCAGCCCCACCTGTTCGAGTCGATCCCGGAACCGTTCCCACTGCCCGAGAACGACGTCGCGCTCGTCCGGGCGGGCATCACGGGCGTCGGTGAACACCCCTTTCACCTGGCAGCCTTTCTCATCCGGTGGCCGCGTGAAGACGACCGCGACCTGCCCGTTGGACCGCAGGTCCTCCAGCACCGCGCCGGCCGACACCGCCGGCACGAACGCGACGACATGCTGAAGGTCGCCGTCCACCTTCACGGCCACCACGTGCGCGCCGTTGGGTTCCAGGTCGGCGTTTCGCGAGGCGATGTAGATGGCGAGCCCCGCTTCGAGAAAATCGGCCAACTGCCTGTCCAGCATGGGGTTACGGGAGTATACCGCGGCGTTAGGAAAGTCTTAAGGTCCAGATAGGGAAGGTTTAGGGTCCCAGGGCGAACCCGCCCCCCGCCGCCTTCGTTTACCACTCCAGAAGGAGAGAGACAAATGATGACATCGCGGATGGTCCTGGGAGCTTCGTTCATCGCGCTGGCTGCGGCCTTCGTGCCGGCGGCCGCCAAGGTCACGGCCTCATCCGAACCGGCGCCGGCCCACACGCCGAGCGTCGAACACGGCGCCTACATGGTCAAGACCAAGGGCTGCCACGACTGTCACACGCCGTGGGTGATGGGCCCGAAGGGGCCGGCCCCCGACATGACGCGTGCGCTCACGGGTCACCCGGCCGATCTGAAGATGCCGGCGCCGCCCGAGCTGCCGCCGGGCCCATGGGTCTGGGTAGCCGCAGGCACGAACACCGCGTTTGCCGGTCCCTGGGGAGTGAGCTTCACGGCGAACCTCACGCCGGACAAGGAGACGGGCCTCGGCGACTGGACCGAGGAGATGTTCCTCAAGACGATGCGCACGGGCCTCCACCAGGGCAAGGGCCGTCCGGTGCTGCCGCCGATGCCGTGGTCGGTCTATGGACAGCTGACCGACAACGACCTCAAGGACCTGTTCGCGTATCTGCAGTCGCTCGAGCCCGTGCACAACCGCGTGCCCGCGCCGATCGATCCGGCGGAGACGCGGCAGTAGGAAGGCAAAAGGCAGAAGGCAGAAGGCAAAAGGCAGAAGGCAGAAGGCAAAAGAGGCGAGTCATGGGCCATCGAAGGCACTTCGCCGTCATCGTGCTGGTCGCAGTCGTGGCGGTGGCGGGAACGACCTGGCGCCGCGCCGTCGCGGCTTCGCCGGACGCCCCCCCGCCGGTCGCGCCCGACTCGCTGTTGGACACGGGTCTCTACGAGGCGGGCCGCCCCGGCGTCGTGGACCCACGCAACCGGCCGTTCTCGCCGCAGTACCCGCTGTGGACGGACGGCGCGAGCAAGGCACGATGGATCTACCTGCCGCCCGGCACGACGATCGACACGACCGACGTGCACGAGTGGGACCTCCCGGTGGGCACGAAGCTGTGGAAGGAGTTCGGCTTCGGCGGGCGCCGGGTCGAAACGCGGTTCATCTGGAAGGCCACGCGCGGGCAGTGGGTGTTTGCCACGTATGTGTGGAATGCCGAGGGCACGGCGGCGGTGAAGGCGCCCGATGACGGCCTGCCGGGGGCCGCGGAGATCGCGCCGGGGAAGTTCCACAACATTCCGACGGTCGACCAGTGCCGCGCATGTCACGTGTCGGATCGCACGCAGGTGCTGGGCTTCAATGCGCTGCAGCTGTCCACGGACCGGGACCCGAACGCCATCCACGGCGAGCCGCTGCAGCCCCGCATGACGACACTGAAGACGCTGAACGACGAAGGGCTGCTGGAACCCGCACGCCCGGAGCTCGTGTCGACCCCCCCGCGCATCGACGCGCGGACCCCCGACGAGCGTGCGGTGCTCGGGTACCTCGCCGGCAACTGCGGCGCGTGCCACAACCGCAAGAGCGACCTCGCGCCGCTGGGCTTGTTCTGGAAGCACGGCGAGGTGGCCGCCGCCGGCGTGGGCACCGCGCAGGCCATGCTCGGCCACGAGACGAAGTGGCAGGTGCCGGGCGTGCCCGAAGGTGAAAGCCTGCTGGTGGATCCCCAGGCGCCCCAGAACAGCGCGATGCTCCGGCGCATGAAGTCCCGGTTCCCGGCGTCCCAGATGCCTCCGCTCGGCACCGTGGTCCGGGACCAGGAAGCGCTCGAAGCCGTCTCGCGGTGGATTGCCTCGCAGCGCGACATGTCACGCTAGCGTCCCGGCCGTGTGAACGGCTCCGCTCGGTGGCCGCGACGCACGTCGGACCACGACTGCTGAACGGCCAGCGTGCCTACGGCAGGCTGACCGCCAGCAGGAAACTCCCCAGCAGCTCGTTGGTGGTGAAGTTGCAGTGCCCGTAGCGGGCGATTGGAATCGGGACGAACCGGCCACGGTCGAACAGGTCGACCTTTGGCAGGTAGACCAGTTCCTGCCGGAACGGCACGACCTCGTCTGCCAGGGTATGCAACGTGACCAGCGGGATGGACAGATCGCCGCTGGTCTCGTACGCCTGCAGGGCCGCAATGGCCGCAGGTGCCGCGGTGAATCGGCGCACCCGGAGATTCAGCCGCAGATCGTTCCGCGATCCGAAGTACCACGTCCGGCGATTGTCGAAGGGATTGCCGCCCAGCTTCTGCACGGCGTCGTTGGTGCCGAACACGTTGTACCAGAGCGCGTTGATCGTGGTGGTGATGACCGTTGACGGATTCGAGGGATCCCAGGCCGCCTTCGCGACACGCAGCAGCTCGACGGCACGCGCCGGATTCGCCATCAGGGCGGCGGTGATGCCCGGGACGTACACCGCGTTCCAGTTGGCCCTGACCTCCGCGGGGATGTCGATGGGCGAGCCCGGAATGAGCCCGGGGAAGAAGTAGTCGAAGAGCACCCGGAAGTCGCCGAGGTAGTCGAGCTGCACGCGGAAGTTGCCGATCGGCCCGCACGCCGCCAGCGCGCTGTTGAACAGATCCGGCGAGCGCTCCGCCAGGAGCGTCGCGACGAGACCGCCTTCCGACACGCCCGCGATATGCGTTCGCGTCGGTGCCGGATGAGCCGCGCTGAAGGCGGCCACGAGCTCCCGGATGTCCTCTGCTCCCTCGAGAATGGCGAGCCCGTTCTGCCGATAGCTGGTCGTGGCGAAGGCGTACCCGAGCGACTGGACCAGCAGCGGCAGCGGGGTCCC
>CAZLBU010000209.1:4681-5218 GCA_964557815.1 uncultured Bifidobacteriaceae bacterium
ATGCGAGCGGCTGACCCGGTTCCACATACCCGTGGGCGTACACGATCAGCTGGCCGTTCCAGCCCGACTCGGGCACGCACATCAGTGAAAGCGCGCCGTGCGGCAGGCCCCCCTGAACGCAAGGGCCCGGCACGGCCTGCGCGCTGGCCGCCACCGGCAGCAGGAGCGCGAGGAGCAGGAGGATCGACCTGAGTGTTCTCTTGGCAGGGTGGAGCATGACAACCTCCTTCCGGTGGCAGGTGCGATACGTGACGGCCGCGTCACTGGCGGCTTCAGCGGCAGGGCGCGGCTTCCTGCCGTCACGCGGCTCGTGCCAGGCAATCCATCGGGTTGGTGAGGCGACGGGGTCATGGCTGTCCTCCGGCCCGCACCGCACGGCGCCAGGACTCCGCACGGCGTGAGCCTGGATTACGCCGTCCATGTGGTGGCGCTGCCCCTGCTGCTCGTCGCCACGATGTTGGCGGTCAACGGGCGCTGGTACGCGGCACCGCTCGTCGAAGCAGGCGACGAGGCCGCCTATGGGCTCCAGGTCGAGCG
>CAZLBU010000210.1:0-5205 GCA_964557815.1 uncultured Bifidobacteriaceae bacterium
TTGAGGTCTTGGGGCTTGGGGCTTGGGGCTTGGGGCTTGGGCTTGGGTCTTGGGTCTTGGGGCTTGGGGCTTGGGGCTTGGGTCTTGGGGCTTGGGGCTTGGGCCCAGGGCCCGGACTCCTCAAACCTCCGTCGACTGCGAAATCTGCGTAATCTGCGGCCTCTGCGTAATCTGCGGCCTCTGCGGCCTCCGCGGGCTTCAGCGTCCCACAAGCCGGCGGAACTGATCGGCGTCGGGCAGGACCGCCACGGCGTGCCAGGGACGGTGGGCGGCCAGCTCGTCGAGCGAGTGCGTATTGGTGGCGACGGCCAGCACGGGCACACCGATGGCGTGGGCGCCCTCGATGTCGTGGGGCGTATCGCCGATCACCAGCGCCTCGCCCGCGCGGAGGCCTGGCAGCCGCGCCTGTGCCATCTGCAACGCGCGCCGCACGATGTTGGAGCGGGGCTCGACGCGGCTCGAGAAGGAGCCGGCGAGCGGGTCCGCCTCCGCATGGTCGGCGTCCGCGAGGGACCCGGACCGGAAGAACTCACTGAGGCCGTAATGCCGCAGCTTGGCGGTGCCCCCGGCCAGGGTGTTGCCCGTCACCAGCCAGGAGAGCAGCTCCGGGCGTGCCTCCTTCACCCACTCCAGCACGGGCCGCACGTTCTCGAGCACGCGCCCCTGCCGCAGCGGCAGAGCCCCGGAGAGCTCGGCCTCGTAGAGCCCGACGAGGCCAGCCACCGCCGTCTGCTCATCCTCTCCCGGCGTCTCGTACGGCGAGGGGTTGCCGAGCACCCACGCGGCAATCTGGTGATCCGTGAGCCCGTCGGGGCGGACGGCGGGAAACGCCCGGCCGCCCGTGAAAGCGGCGAACGCGCGCTCCCACGCAATCATCCCGGCCCGGCCGGTGACGAGGAGGGTACCGTCGATGTCCCAGAAGAGGGCACGGGTGGGGAGCTTGGATGGTGGAGGGGGCATGGTCTAGATCGGGGTGCAAGGGTGCAAGGGTGCAGGGTGCAAGGTGCAGGGTGCAAGGTGCAGGGGTGCAGGGGTGCGAGGTGCAGGGGTGCAGGGTGCAAGGGGTACCGGATGCCAGGGCGCGGGACCCGAGCCACCGGTGCACCGGTGCAGGCACCCGGTGCATCCGTAGCACCCTGCACCGCGCACCCCTGCACCCATGCACCTGTGCACCTGTGCACCTGTGCACCCATGCACCGTGCGATTCGGTCAGAGCCCGAAGATCTTCTCGCTCTTCATGCCCTTCAGCGCGTTGCGCGTGTCCACGATCACCGGGAACGACGACACGATGCGCGCGTAGTCGAACGCCTTGTGGTCGGTGACGATCACCGCGCAGTCGGCGCCGCTCGCGATGGCGGCGTCGAGCGAGACCGCCTTCATCTGGTGCGAGCCGTGATCGATCTCCGGAACGTACGGATCCGAGTAGGTCACCGACGCGCCGCGGCGGGCCAGCAGCTCGATCACGTCCAGCGCGGGCGACTCGCGCACGTCGTCGATGTCACGCTTGTAGGCCACGCCCAGCACGTGGATTTTCGAGCCGTTGAGCGGCTTGCGGTGCACGTTGAGGGCCTCGGCCACGCGCGTCACCACGTGTTCGGGCATCGAGCCGTTCACCTGACCGGCCAGCTCGATGAAGCGGGCCTCGAAGTTGAACTGCTTCGCCTTCCACGACAGGTAGAACGGATCGATCGGGATGCAGTGGCCGCCGAGGCCCGGGCCCGGGTAGAACGGCATGAAGCCGAACGGCTTGGTCTTGGCGGCGTCGATCACCTCCCACACGTCGATGCCCATCCGGTGGCACATCAGCGCCAGTTCGTTGGCCATGCCGATGTTCACGGCGCGGAAGATGTTCTCCAGCAGCTTCACCATCTCGGCGGCGCGCGTGGAGCTCACGGGCACCACGGTGTCCACGACCTGCCGGTAGAAGGCGCTGGCGATGGCGGTGCTCGCCTCGTCCATGCCGCCGACGACCTTCGGGATGTTCTTCGTGTGGTAGGTCGGGTTCCCGGGGTCCACCCGCTCGGGCGAGAACGCCAGGTAGAAGTCCCGGCCCGCCTTGAGGCCCTTGGCCTCGAGCGCCGGCTTCACCACCTCGTCGGTCGTGCCCGGGTAGGTGGTGGACTCGAGGATCACCAGTTGGCCCGACCTCAACACCGCCGCCGTCGTCTCGACGGCCTTGACGACGTACGACAGGTCCGGGTCCTTGGTCTTGCGCAGCGGCGTCGGGACGCAGATGTCCATGACGTCGGCCTCGGCCAGCGACGCGGGGTCGGTGGTCGGGATCAGCATCCCGGTGTTCACCGCCTGCGCCACGTGCTCGGAGGGGACGTCGGGAATGTAGCTGCGGCCATCGGCGAGCTCGCTGACCTTGCGCACGTCCACGTCGAAGCCGATGGTCTTCACACCGTTGCGAGCCAGTTCGACGGCCAGCGGCAGGCCGACGTACCCAAGGCCGATGATGCCGGCCACCGCTTGTTTCGATTCGAGGCGCTTCTTCAGGTCCATAAGGTCTTGGGGATTGGGGCTTGGGGCTGGAGGCTTGGGGCTTGAGGTCTTGGGCTGTCGACCGGTTATCGGCTCTCAGGTACGCGGGCGATAGTAGGCGGCGATCTGATCGACCACGTACTGTTGCTGCTCGGCGGTCAGTTCCGGGTAGATCGGCAGCGCGAGCACCTCCGCCGCCGCCTTCTCGGCCTGGGGGAAGTCGCCGGCCCTGTAACCGAGACCTGCGAAGCACTCCTGCCGGTGGAACGGCACGGGGTAGTAGATCTCCGTGCCGACACCGGCGGCATCGAGATGCTCTTTGAGCCCATCCCGGTCCGGGACGCGAACCACGAACTGGTTGTAGATGTGATAGCGATCCGGCCGCTCGGACGGGAGATGCACGGTGCCAGTGAGCCCGGCGTCGTGAAACATCTGCCGGTAGCGCGCCGCATTGGCGCGACGAGCCTCCGTCCAGCCGGCCAGGTGCGGCAGCTTCACCCTCAGCACCGCCGCCTGGATGGCGTCGAGGCGGAAGTTGCCGCCGACCAGCTTGTGGAAGTACTTCGGCTCCATGCCGTGATTGCGCAGCAGGCGCACTTTGTGCGCCAGGCGATCGTCGTTGGTGGTGACGAGGCCGCCGTCGCCGAACCCGCCGAGGTTCTTGCTGGGAAAGAACGAGAAACACCCGAGGTTGCCGATGGCGCCCGCATGCCCGCCGTGGTCGGTGGCGCCGATGGCCTGCGCGGCGTCCTCGATGACCTTCAGGTGGAACTCGTCGCCAAGCGCCAGCACCGCGCTCATGTCGGCGGACTGGCCGAACAGGTGCACGGGCAGGAGCGCCTTCGTCCTGGCGGTGCAGGCGCGGGCGGCCGCGACCACGTCGATGTTGAACGTGTCGGGGTCGATGTCCACGAGCACGGGCCTCGCGCCGACGCGCGCGATGCAGCCGGCCGTCGCGAAGAACGAGAAAGTGCTCGTGACGACCTCGTCACCGGGGCCGATGTCGAGCGCCATCAACGCGGCCAGCAGGGCATCGGTGCCTGACGAGACCCCGATGGCGTGCCGGACGTCCACCACCCCCGCCACCTCGCGCTCGAACGCGTCGACTTCCGGGCCCCCAATGAAGCGTTGGCTGTCCGCCACGCGGGTGAGCGCGTCGAGCAGCGGCTGGCGGAGGGGCTGGTACTGCGCCTGCAGGTCGAGGAGAGGAACCGTCACGAACCTCTCATCGTACTCGGACTGCCTCTTCGGTGCAATTTGGCCACGGCCCGCCGGATGGCGCCGCCTGGCTCCTGCCGCGACGGTTTGTCGAGGCCGCCTCCAACCGGTCAGAATAGCGGCCCATGACCGAAATCGACGTGGCCGTCGTCGGTGGCGGCGTCTCGGGGCTGGCCAGCGCGCTGGCGATTGCCGCGCGGGGGGCGTCGGTGTGCCTGCTCGAGCGGCACCCGCGACTGGGCCACGAGACCAGCACGCGGAACAGCGGCGTCATCCACGCCGGCATCTACTACCCCACCGGGACGCTCAAGGCGGCGCTCTGCGTGGAGGGCCGCGAGCGCCTCATCGACTTCGCCGCGCGCCACGCCATCCCGCACGATCGCTGCGGCAAGCTGATTGTCGCGGCGTCGGCCGCCGAGGTCCCCGCCCTCGAGGCGCTGGCGGCTCGCGCCACGGCCAACGGCGTGCCCGTCGAGATGGTGGATCAGGCCTTCCTGCGCGCCCGGGAGCCCCACGTGTCGGGCGTGGCGGCCCTCTGGTCGCCCACCACGGGCCGAATCGAGCCCGAGACCTACGTGCGCGTCCTGGCCCGGCTGGCCGAGGCCGCGGGCGTGGCTCTCCTGCGCGCCGCCCCGCTGACGGGTGCGCGGATGGCTGGAGACCGCGTCGAGGTGATGACCCCGCACGAGTCCATCCACGCCGCGACGGTCGTGAACGCCGCCGGCCTCTACGCCGATGAGGTGAGCCGGATGCTGGGCGGCGAGGCGTTCACGATCTACCCCGCGCGCGGGGAGTATGCGGAGCTGGCGCCGGGCAGCCGGCACCTGGTGCGCGGCATGGTCTACCCCGTGCCGCACACCCCGGGCCACAGCCTGGGCGTGCACCTCACGAAGACGACGTGGGGCACGGTGCTCCTCGGGCCGACGATTCGCTACCAGTCGGGAAAGGACGACTACGAGGACGACCGTCTGCCGCTGGAGGCGTTCGTCGAGGAGACGCGTGCGCTCCTGCCGGAGGTGACCCTCGCGGACCTGCAGCCCGGCAGCTCGGGGATCCGCGCAAAGCTGTGCCCGCCGGACGAGCCCTTCGCGGACTTCCTCATCCGCCGCGATGCCGTGAACCCGCGCGTCATCCAGGTGGCGGGCATCGACTCGCCGGGGCTGACCTCGTCGCTCGCGATTGGCGAGATGGTGGCGCGCCTCGTGCGCGGCGTGTGAGCAGTCCGGAGCGCCGGGACTTCAGTCCCGGCGGCCTTCGCCGAGGCTGAAGCCCCGGCGCTCCGTACTGACGGGCGGGTGTGGTCCGGAGCGCCGGGACTTCAGTCCCGGCGGCCTTCGCCGGGGCTAAAGCCCCGGCGCTCCGTACTGGCGGGCGGGTGTGGTCCGGAGCGCCGGGACTTCAGTCCCGGCGGCCTTCGCCGGGGCTAAAGCCCCGGCGCTCCGTACTGGCGGGCGGGTGTGGTCCGGAGCGCCGGGACTTCAGTCCCGGCGGCCTTCGCCGGGG
>CAZLBU010000211.1:0-5176 GCA_964557815.1 uncultured Bifidobacteriaceae bacterium
TTCGCGGCCATCATGCCGCGAAGGAACCGGGAGGAGTCCATACCATCATTGCAGCCGACGGCGGCGCGTAGACCGGCGAAGCGCACGCCTCGCCGCCGCGGCTGAACCGCGGACCGTTAGACGCGAACTGATCTAGCCAACCAGCTCCATCAGACCATCGAGCACTCGCCCCAACTCTTCCTCCGATGCGCGGCCGAGCCGCTTGCCGATGCGTTCGGTCGAGAGCGTTCGTATCTGACTGATCTTGACCCACGAGCGTTTGGGCAGGCGGACCGTAATCAATTCGAGGGTTAACGGGTAGCCGGCGCGCGGCTCCTGGCTGGTCAGCGCGACAGCGATGACGGTGCCGGAGCGCTCGTTGAAGACATCGTGGCTCAGAATCAAGACGGGCCGCTGGCCGGCTTGCTCGTGGCCGCGCACCGGGTTGAGGTCAGCCCACCGAATCTCGCCCCTCAGTACTCGGGCCATGATTCCGCCGTGGCCACCAGACCTTCATCGGCCAATCGCCGTTCTTCGGTCGGATCCAATTTGGCGCACTCCTCAGCCAATCGTGTCCGGGCAAGCCGGGCCAGTTTCTCCGCCAAGGCCGATTCCACGGCCTGGCTCCGATTCTTGAAGCGATGCCGGGCGACGAGTTCGTCCACGCGATCAAGCAGCTCGGCATCGAGCGTCAGGGCAACCTTGGCTTTGGGCATAACGGTATGACAAGACATCATACCATTCAAACATGAGCAACCGGGAAGACAGGTACCAGAGTTGACCGCGAACATGGGTAACACCAGTTGCCCTGTCCTCAGCGCCGTTCGTTCGTCGCGGGGCGGTGTCACCCCGACGCTTCTTATTGCGATTCCGGCAGTCGCACGACCTTCACGTAGTTGGCCGGATCCAGGTACTGCTCGGCGGCGCGCTGGATCGCCCCGCCATCGAGGGCCGCGATCGCCGAGAGCGGGGTGGTGCCAGCCGCATCGGCCTCGCCATCCTCGTACCGGCGCACCAGCTGGTTCAGGAGGTACCCGTTCTCCTCGCTGTCCTTCTCGAACTCGCGCACGAGAACCTCGCGCACGCGCGCCATCTGGTCCTCAGTCAGTAACGTCGCCTTCACTCTGCCCATCTCCTCGAACACCCGCTGGACGAGGCTCTCCACGCGCGCGGGGTCGCACGCCCAGTTGATGCGGACGCGGAACTCGGCGCGAGGATACTTCGCCGCCAGGCTGTCGGCGGTGATGCTGTAGGTGGCCCCGAGGTCTTCCCGGATGGCGCCGTTCAGGCGCGCCTGCAGCAGCAGCACCATCGTCCGCAGCGCCAGCTTGTGGCTGTCGTCGTACTCGAACGGCCCGGAGAAGACGATCGACACCTCGGCCTTCGGCTCGATGCCCTTCCGCACCGTCTTCTCGACGACTCCTTTCGGCGCCGTGATGCCCAGGTCACGCCAGCTCTCGCGGGCCGCGGTTGCCGGCAGGCTGGCGAGGTAGGTTTCGACGAGAGGCCGCATCGCGTCCGGCGTGAAGCTGCCGACGAAGACGAAGGTGAAATTCGCCGCGTTGGCGAAGCGCGCCTTGTAGAAGGCGAGTGACTTCTCGAGGTTCCACTGCGCCACGGTCTCGGAGGTCTCCGGACGACGACGCGGGTGGTCGCCGCTGAGCGCGGCGCCCATGGCCTGGTTGAACGCGACGTCCGGGCTGGCGTCCTGGTTCGGCAGCAGCGCCTGCACCTGGGCCCGAAGTGCCGCAAAGGCGGTGGCGTCGGCTCGGGGCTGGGTGAAGCGAAGGTGGATCAACTGGAACAGCGCCTCGAGATCCTTCGGTGCGCTGCCGCCGCCCAGGCCCTGGGAGATCTCGCCGATGAACGGCCGGACGCCCACGGCCCGGCCGGTCAACACCCGGTCGAGCGTGACGGCATTGAATCGACCGACGCCGCTCGCCGCCACCACGTCATCGGCCACGCGCACGGCCGCGAAGTCGGCATCGCTGGCGAGCGACGTCCCGCCCGGGCCGACGGCCCGGAAAAGTACCTCGTCCACCTTCAGCGTCGTCGGCTGGAGCACGACGGTGGCGCCGTTCGAGAGGGTCCACTCGATGACGCCCGCCGCCCGGGTCACGCTCTTCACGATGCTGCCTCGGGGAGGCACGGCGTCCATGAGGGCGACGCCGGTGGCCGCATCCACGTACGGGGTCAGGCGCTTGGCGGACGCGTCGGCGACGACTTTGGCCAACTGCGCCTGATCGGGCAGTGCCTTGACGCCCTCGGGGGCAACGACGAAGACGACGCGGTTCTGCTCCGGGAACCACTCCGCCGCCAGTCGGTTCATCTCGGCCAGCGTGATCTCCGGCAGGAACCTCCGGTGGAACGCGAGCTCCTGCCAGATCGTGGGCAGCGCTTCGGACTGCAGGAAGTTGCGCGTGTACTCGTCGGCCCGGCTCTCGGACTCGCGGTCGGTGCTCTCGGTGACCGCGCGCTCGTAGCCGGCCATCCGCGCGCGCCGCGCGCGGTCCAGCTCGGTGGCCGTGAACCCGAACTGGACGACGCGCTGGATCTCCGTCACGAGCGCGTCCAGGCCACGGGCGACGCCGTCGTTGGCGACAATCGCCTGGAGGACGGCCTCGTCGCGGGTGCGCGGCGCGCCGAACAGGGACCGGTCGGCCGCGGCCCTGATGAACGGCGGATTCGCGCCCTGGCCGAGCTCCTCGAGCCGCGCGTCGAGCATCGCCGCGAACAGCTGATCGCGCATGATCTCGCGATAGCCGCCGACCGTGCCCTGGTTGCGTGCGGGCGGCAGGTTCGTCAGCCGCACCATCGTCGCCGTGGCTTCCTTGTCGGTGACGATGGCGTACCGCGTCGCGGGGCGGTCGGGCACGTCGAAGGCCGGCCGGGGCCGCGCGGGCGAGGGATTGGCCAGCGGCGCGAAGCGCTCGCGGATCATGGCCGCGACGGCATTCCGGTCCACGTCGCCGACGACGATGACGGCCATGAGATCGGGGCGGTACCAGTCGCGATAGAACCGCACGAGCTGCTCGCGCGTGGCCTTCTCAATCACCTCGGGCACGCCGATGGGCCGCTGGTCGGCGTAGCGGGATCCTTCGAGCTGCACGCGGCGGAGCCGCTCCTGCGTCCGCTCGGCGGCGCCGAGGCGCATGCGCCACTCCTCGAGCACGATCGCGCGCTGGCGCTCGAGGGCGGCCGGGTCGAAGGTGGCGCCCTGCGCCCAGTCCGCGAGCACCTGCAGGGCAACGTCGAGCGCGCCGGGCACGTCGGTCGGCACGCGCAGCGTGTACTGCGTGTCGTCGAAGCTGGTCTCGGCGTTGGCGTCGGCGCCGATGCTGAGCCCGAGCGAGGCGAGGAAGTCGTTGATGGCGCGTTCCGGGAAGTTCCGGGTGCCCTCGAACAGCATGTGCTCGACGAGGTGTGCCAGGCCGAGCTGGTCGGGATCCTCGAGCACGGACCCCGCCTTGATCACCAGGCGCAGCTCGGCCCGGCGAGCCGGCCTGGGGTTCGGCCGCACGTAGAAGCGCAGGCCGTTCTCGAGCCCGCCGAGCAGCACCTCCGGATCCACCGGCATGTTTTCGTCGAGGGAGTACGCGGCGACGGACTCGGCCGAGGTGTCCCGGCCGGTGACCGTCTGCGCTGATGCCCCTTGCGCGAGGAGGGCGAGGACGAGCGTGGCGCCCCACGCGGCGGCTGCAAGAGAGCGGACGGCCATGCACCGATCGTAGCGGACTTTCCCGCACGACATCAGAGCCTCACTTGGCAGCGACGCCGTCGAAGCCCTACCATGGCGCGATGTCGACGGGCTCGCGCCCCCGCGTGCCGATCGCGCTCCCGGCCGATTCGGGGCACACCGAAGAAGGCCGGGCGTTCCTCCAGAGCCGGCTGACCCTCTTCGGCGGCTGGGTCTTCCTCATCGCTGGCGGCTTCCTGGCCTTCGGCCTGCTGATGGCGGCCGGCAACGGCCTTGCCGTCCGACCGTCTGCGTTCTTTCACCTGGTCGGCACCCTCATCCCCGGTGGCATCTGGGCCCTGGGGCGTGCCAGGCCCCTGTCGGTCGGCGCGGCCAGGGCCGTTGACGCCGTGGGCACGGTGGCGATCTGTGCCAGCTTCGCCGCCATGGCCGGCGCGGTTGCCCGCTCGGGCTATGCCTTCGTGGCCGACGGCGCCGAGTTCCCGGTCATCGTGGATCCGATGCACGCCCTCTCGATCGGCGTGCTCGCCTGCAGCTACGTGCTGTTCTCGCGCGCCATCGCCGTGCCCAGCACGCCGGGCCGCACGGCGTGGATCAGCGCGGTGAGCATGCTCCCGCTACTGGCGACCACGACCTACGTGTTCTCGGATGGCGCAGCCAGCGGGCCCGTCGTCACCATGGCGCACGTCGACATGGCCTCGTGGTCGGCGGCAGCCGTGGCCATGTCGGCCGTCGCGTCGCGCGTCATCTTCGGGCTGCGAACGGAGATGGCCAAGATCAGGCGGTTGGGTCAGTACACGCTGGAGGACAAGATCGGCGCGGGAGGCATGGGCGTCGTCTACCGCGCGCGCCACGCCCTCTTGCGGCGGCCTACGGCGATCAAGCTGCTGCCACCCGACAAGGCCGGCGAGGAGAACCTTCGTCGCTTCGAGCGCGAGGTGCAGATGACAGCCGGCCTCAGCCATCCCAGCACGGTCGCGATCTTCGACTACGGCCGCACGCCGGAGGGCGTCTTCTACTACGCCATGGAGTACCTCGATGGCATCGACCTCGACCGCCTCGTGCGCGAGCACGGCCCCCAGCCGCCGGCGCGCGTCATCCACATCCTGCGCCAGGTGAGCGGGGCGCTGGCCGAAGCTCACGGCGTGGGGTTGATCCATCGCGACGTGAAGCCCGCGAACATCATCCTGTGCGAGCGTGGCGGAGAGCCCGACGTGGCCAAGGTGGTGGACTTCGGCCTGGTCAAGCGAATCGACGCGATGGAGGACGATGCCACGCAGGCCGTGACCGCCGGGATCTCGCTGCTCGGCACGCCGCTGTACATCGCGCCAGAGACCGTGGCCGGCCGCGACACCGCCGACGGCCGGGTCGACCTCTATTCGCTTGGCGCCGTCGGCTACTACCTGCTCACGGGCACGCCGGTGTTCACGGGGAAGACGGTCGTCGAGGTCCTCGCCCATCACCTGCACACCAGGCCGCAGCCGCCTTCGGAGCGGGCGG
>CAZLBU010000212.1:0-5176 GCA_964557815.1 uncultured Bifidobacteriaceae bacterium
TGACGACGTCCTCGTCGTTGTACTGGGGGGCGAAGCGGCCGTTGGCGTCGAACACGCTGGTGACGCCGCGCAGCTCGAGCGCCGTCAGGTGGCCGTTGCCAATCAGGCGGCGTGGGCCGCGCCGGGTGATGAACCGCACGCCTTCCTTCGAGGCCTCCTCGTACTCCTCGTGGCCCTGCGTCGTTCTCAGCACCGGCATCTCGTCGAGGCTCTCGAGCGACACGATGGTCACTTCGGTGGCGCCGCCGCGGAGCGCAGCCCGCGCGGAATCCATGGCTTCCTTCAGGCGCGCGTCGGTTTCCGCGCCGAGCTCGGCCTCGGTGGCCGTCAGATCGGTTTCGCGCCCGACGCGGAGCGCGGTGCGGGCGGCGTCGAAGGCGACGAATCCGCCGCCGATCACGACGACCTTGCGCCCCAGGTCCAGGCGGTAGCCGCGGTTGACGTTCAGGAGGTAATCCACCGCCTTCACCACGCCGTCCAGGTCCACGCCGGGAATCTGGAGGTCACGGCCGCGCGAGACGCCAACCGACAGGAAGACGGCATCGAACCCCGCCGCGCGGAGCTGCTTCAGGCCGAAGTCGGCGGTGAGCGGCGCGTTCAGCTTCAGGTCCACACCCAGGGCGACGATGCGGTCGATTTCGGCGCGGAGAAGCGTACGGGGGAGGCGGTACTCGGGGATGCCGAAGCGCATCATGCCGCCGGGCTCGGCGGCGGCCTCGAAGATGGTGACGTCATAGTTCAGCAGGGCGAGATCGTGGGCCGCGGCCATGCCGGCGGGGCCGGCACCGATGACGGCGATCTTGCGCTTCGGTCCGCCGGTCGCCGCCACCGGCGGCGTGCGGTGGAACACCATCGGCAGGTGACCGGAGTACCGGTTGCCTTCCTCGACCGGTGCTTCGAGCAGGCGCGCCTGGGTGTCCGGGCGAATGGACTCGACGCCGAATTGCTCGGTGACGTGCCGCTTGAGGGCGCGGATGGACACCGGGGCGTCGATGGACCCGCGGCGGCACGCGTCTTCACAGGGGGCTGCGCAGACGCGGCCGCACACGGAGGCGAGGGGATTGGGTGCACGGGCGACAAGGTAGGCCTCTTCGGGTCGCCCCTCTGCGATGAGTTGCACGTAACGGCCTGCGTCGGTCGAGACCGGGCAGCCGACCTGGCACTTGACTTGTGCCTTCCAGTGTTCCAGATCCGGTAGCGTTACGCGGACACCCATGTCCCCTCTCCAAGAACAGATGGTGTGGCGGATTGCCGCAGTGAGGCTATGACAGGGGTCATATGGCGGCAAAGAGCGTATCGGGAGGGGAAGGCAGAAGACTTTTGCCTTCAGGCTGGTCCTGTTTTCAGCGGCCTGCCGGAGAAGGTAGGGGAAGGAGGCGGGGATGCGAACAGCCGGGGTTCTGCTGCTGGGGTTGGTACTGGGGAGCACGCTGACGGCGCGTGCGCTGCAGCGGGCCGACGTGATGGCTGACGCGGCGACGCGGGAGGCCGGTGGGGCAGCATCGCCGTCGCGTCCGGACATGGCCGGATGGTGTATCGCAACGGCGACGGCTCCACGCGGGTGTCGGAGTACGACTCGGTGAACGTGTTCGAGCAGCGCGACGGCCGATGGTGGTACGTCGCCGCGTTCATGCCCTCACGGGAGGCCGGCGGGCGTGTTGCGCGTCCACGCAATAAGGCCATGATGTTCCCATATGGTGTCCATGAGGGCCATCAACGTGACGGCGCTGAAGGCCAACCTCAGCAAATACCTGCGCATGGCCTGGCAGGAGCTGGCGGCGCTCGTGGCGGCGCTCGACCTGGCCGCGGTCGACGGCGGCGTCATCGCCCGGGCGAAGAGTCCCTTTGCCGTCAATATTCGAGCGATCGACGCGATTCACGTCGCGACCGCGGAGGTGCTGGCCGCCGAGGCGGACACCGAGCCCCTCGGGTTCTGGACGCACGACCAGCGCCAGGCGGATGCCGCGGTGTCCGGCGGGCTGATCGTGCACGGCATCGCTCGCAGTTCATGACGGACCCACGCCTTGCGTTCAACGCCGGCGCGAAGCGGTGGAGCAGTGGGTGATGGAGAACTTCCTGCCGAGGTAATCGATGAATTTTACAAGGACTTTACAGGGACTGTCCCCTGCCTACTCCGCCCGCAGCGCGTCTACCGGGTTCACCCGCGACGCCCGCCACGCCGGCAGCAGGCATGCGAGCGCGGCGACGACGCCGAAGAGAACGGGCACGAGGACGAACGTCAGGCCGTCGGTGGGCGCCGTCTCGTAGAGCAGGGCGCGAAGCACGCCAGTGGCGAAGAACGCCCCCGCCACGCCCGCGGCAAGGCCGGCTCCGGTGAGCGCGAGGCCGCGGCCCAGCACCAGCGACATCACGTCCCTGCCGCTCGCGCCGAGCGCCATCCGCACGCCCAGCTCGTGCTGGCGCTGTCCAACGTAGTAGGCGAGCACACTGTAGAGACCCACCAGCGCCAGGGCGAGCGCGACCGCCGAGAACAACGCGAGCGCCAGCGTGACCACGCGCGATTCGGCCAGCGCATCGTCGACGATGCCCGCCATGCTGGTGGGTTCCGCGAGCGGAATGGTCGGATCCTTGCGCCGCAGCAGCTCGCGAAGCGGCGCGATCAGCCCCTCGGGGCTGCCCGCCGTGCGCACGGTGAGGAACATCCCCGGCCGCGGCGCCTGGCGGGCCGACATGTACATCGCGTGGAATGGCTCGCCGGTCACCCGGCGCAGGCGGGCATCGCGCACCACGCCGACCACCTCGTGCGGCACCGGCTCGCCAAGGTCCACGACCAGCGTCTGCCCCAGCGGGTTCTCCCCCGGGAACATCAGCGCCGCCAGCGATTGCGTGATCACCATCACGCGAGGCCTGTCGGCATCGTCGGCGTCGGCGAGGTCGCGGCCCGCGACGAGCGGCATGCGCATGGCCTCGAAGTAGCCCGGCAGCACCACACGGAAGTCGGCCGAGCGGTCCATCGTGGAGCTGGCTTCTTCTCCCGGCCTGCGCAGGTAGAGATTGCCGCCGGGATGCTTGATGGGGAGCTGGCTGACGAGGCTCGCGACCTCCACTCCCGGCAGGGTCTTCACCTCGTCCAGAAGCGAGGTGAAGAACGCCGTGCGCGCGGCCACCGACGGGTAGTCCTGCTCGGACACACTGATGCCGGCCGTGAGCACACCTGCCGGCTGGAACCCGAGGTCCACGCCCATCTGCTTCGACAGGCTGCGAATGAGCAGGCTGGCGCCGATGAGCAGCATGACGCCGAGGGCCACCTGCACGACGACGAGGCCGCTTCGCAATCGCGCGCCCGAGCGCCCCTCCGTCGTCCGCGTGCCCGACCGCAACTGGTTGGACGCGTCCACCGACGATCCGCGCAGCGCCGGCAGCACGCCGAACACCAGGCCGGCGACGATGGAGAGCAGGGTGACGAAGAGCAGCACGGTGAGATCCAGCTCCGCCCGAACGATGCCGACCCGGCTCACGGGCACGAGCCGGATCAACAGGCCCTGCAAGGCGAAGGCCAGCGCGAGGCCCGCGACGCCGGACACCAGGGCCAGCAGCAGGCTCTCGGTGAGGAACTGGCCAACCACCGAGCGCCTGGATGCCCCCAGGGCCGAGCGCACGGCCACCTCGGTGAGGCGCCGCTGCCCGCGGGCGAGCAGCAGGCCCGCGACGTTCGCGCACGCCATCAGCAGGACGAGGGTGACCGCGCCCATCAGCATCCAGAGCTTCGGCCGCACGTCCTCCACGAGCGCGTCCTGCAGGGGGGTGATCTTCAGGGCCTTGTTCCGGTTCGAGTCGGGATACTGCTGCTCCAGCCGGGCCGAGATGAGGTCCACCTCGGTCTGTGCGGTCTCCTGCGTGGCTCCGGGGGCGAGGCGTCCGACCAGCAGCAGGTTGTGGAAGCGCCGGGCGTTGGCCAGTGGGCCGTCCCGGTAGGTGAGGCGCCAGACGTCCACGTCGTACATGAAGCGGAAGGTGGCCGGCATCACGCCGATGATGGTGGCCGGCCTGCCGTTCACGGTCACGACGCGATTCAAGACGCCTGCCGAGCCGCCGAAGCGGCGCTGCCAGTACCCGTGGCTGATGACGACCACGCCGTCGCGGCCTGCGGCGGCGTCCTCCTCCGCGAATGCGCGCCCCAGCACCGGCGCCACGCGCAGCGTGGGGAAAAGATCCCAGCTGACGAACATCGCGTTGGCGCGGTCCGGCTGCCGGTCCGCCAGCACCGTCACGGGCCCGGCGCCGCCGCCCATCGAGGCCAGCGCCTCGAACGACCGGCTCTGCTCCCGATAGTCGTAGTAGTCGTAGCCGGAGACCCACGGGTTGACGCGGCCACTGAACGTGGCGCGGCCGACCACCAGGCGACCGGGCTCGTCGAAGGGCAGCGCCTGGAGCAGCGCCCCGTTGATCAGGCTGAAGATGGCGGTATTGGCGCCGATGGCCACGGCGAGCATCCCGACGACGGTGAGCGCGAAGCCGGGTTGCCTGAACAGGGATCGGAGCGCGAGGCGCCAGTCACGAAGCACGGCCATATCGCGTTGGACGGCGGGGTGCGCCGCAACGTTGTCGAGCAGAGGCGCCCAAATCGACTGTCAGCGCTCTTCGCTATCGAAATCCACGACGCGGCCGTCGCTCGAAAGGTGGAAGCGATAGACGTGGCGCGCCTCCTTCGTGTCGAGCGCGTAGTAAACCGAACGCTCAACCGCGTCCCCACGAATCGTCAGCGGCCGCGCGGACAGGTCGTCCTCGCCGAGGTACCGGAAGGCCGTCATCTCTGCCAGCCGCTGGCTCGTCGTGCGTCGCTGGCTGGCCTCTCGCCGGCTGCCTGTCGCCGTGCTCGCGAGGCCCTCGGCCAGGACAGGCGTCCGGCGGTAGTTCGCCCAGGCGTTCAGCACGTCGCGCAGGCGGGCTGTCCGTGCCGCGTCGGGGTCGCGCTCGGTTCGAGATGGATCCGGGCGCTTCAGCACGGGCTCGACCAGTCCGGCAATCTCGTGGGCCATCGTCTCGGGCTGAGCCTGCGCCAGGTTGGCCAGCACGATGACGGTGAGGCCCTGATCGACGTAGCGCGCGATGGCGGTGCGGAAGCCCTGCCACGAGCCGCCGTGCTCGATGAGTCGGTGCCCGCGCTGTTCGCCGAGGCCCCAGCCGAAGCCGTACGGGTAGGTGAGGCGGTCCC
>CAZLBU010000213.1:0-5170 GCA_964557815.1 uncultured Bifidobacteriaceae bacterium
CCGCAATCAACGTCCGCCGCTCGGACCGCCGCCGGCGTTGCGGCTTCCGGCCATCCAGAAAACCACCCTCGCCAACGGCGTGCCCCTCTGGGTGATCGAGCAGCACCGCGTGCCGCTGGTGCAGGTGAACGTCATCCTCCGTGGGGGCAGCAGCCTCGACCGTGCCGGGCGCTTCGGGATGGCGAGCCTCGTGGCCAACATGCTCGATGAAGGCGCCGGCACGCGCTCGGCGCTGGAACTGGCCGACGCGGTGGAGTACCTCGGCGCCGACCTCTCGACGACCAGCTCGTTCGACTACAGCGCCGCGCGGCTGTCCACGCCGGTCCGGAACCTCCCGGCGGCGCTCCCGCTGCTCGCCGACGTCGTGCTCCGCCCGACGTTCCCGGCCACCGAGCTGGATCGCCTGAAGAAGGAGCGCCTCACGGCCCTCATCCAGGCGCAGGACAACCCCGCCGCCATCATCGGCTACGCGTTCCCCCGCGTCGTTTTCGGCCCGACGCACCGCTACGGCACGCCTGCCACGGGCCTGGCGCCGGCCATCGAAGCCATCACGGCCGACGATGCCCGCGCGTTCTACAAGGAACACTACGTCCCGGGCAACGCCACCATCCTCGTCGTCGGGGATGTCACGCTGCCCCAGGCGAAGGCTGAGCTCGAGCGCGTTTTCGCCGACTGGCCGGGCAGCGGCCCGCGCGCGGCGGCGGCCGCCATCCCCGCGGCGCCGCAGCTGACGCGCCGCGAGATCGTGCTCGTGGACAAGCCCGGCGCGGCGCAGTCGCAGATCCGCATCGGTTGGGTGGGCGTGCCACGCTCAACGCCGGAGTACGCCACGCTGCAGGTGCTGAACACCATCCTCGGTGGGTCGTTCACGTCGCGGCTGAACCAGAATCTCCGCGAGCGGAACGGCTACACCTACGGCGCCGGCTCCATCTTCGACATGCGGACCTCCGCGGGCCCCTTCTTCGCCACCGCCGGCGTGCAGACCGACAAGACAGCCGACGCGCTTCGCGAGTTCTTCGTGGAGCTCGAGGGCATCCAGAAGCCCGTGCCCGCCGACGAGCTCGACAAGGCCAGGAACTACGTGGCGCTCGGCTTCCCGGCCGAGTTCGAGACGACGCGCAACCTGGCGCAGAAGCTCGAGGAGCTCGTCGTCTACAACCTGCCGGAGCAGGCGTTCCAGGGCTTCGTCAGCGACGTCACGAAGGTGACGGCCGTGGATGTGCAGAAGGCCGCCGCGCGTTCCAGCCGGACAAGATGGCCGTGGTGGTCGTGGGCGATCGCAAGGCCATCGAGCCCGGCATCGCCGCGCTGAAGCTCGGCACCGTGCGCGTGGTGCCACTCGAGGAGTTCTTCAAATAGATCCGACGCTCGTCGTCGGTGCCGGCGCAGCCGGCCTCGTGGCCGCCATCTTCGCGGCAGAGGGGCCCACGCCCGTCATCGTGCTCGAGCGCACCGCCGACGGCGGTCGGAAGATCCTGATCAGCGGCGGCGGGCGGTGCAACATCCTGCCATCGGTGTTGGCGCCCGAGCGCTTCGTCACCGACTCGCCCGCGCACCTGCTGCGCGGCCTCCTGCGCTCCTGGCCAATCGAGGCGCAGCGGCGCTTCTTCGAAGAGGACGCCGGCATTCCGCTGGCGCTGGAGGCTGAGAGCGGCAAGCTGTTCCCCCGTTCGAACCGCGCGCGCGACGTGCGGGACGGTCTCGTCGCACTGGCCCGGCGCCGCGGCGTGCGGTTCCAGTTCGGCGTCACCGTCACCGGGATCGTGCGCGACGGCCGGCGTTGGCGCCTCGAGACTTCCGCCGGCGCCGTCCACGGGTCACGCGCGATCCTGGCGACCGGTGGGCTCTCGGTGCCGGCCACCGGCAGCGATGGCACGGGGCTGCGCATCGCTGGCGGGCTGGGCCACGCGATACACGACACCTATCCGGCGCTGACACCGCTGACCTTCTCGCCTCCACACGAACAGGAGCCCGCGGCGCGCTTCGGCGCGGGAGGCTCCGGCCTACTCCTCTCCGGCCTCTCCCTCCCCGTCCGTCTGCGCGCGAAATGGAGGGATCGCACCACCGAGGCTCGTGGGGGGTTCCTCTTCACGCACCGCGGCTACAGCGGCCCGGCAGTGCTGGACATCTCGCACGTGTGCGTCCGGAGTCTCATGGACAGGTGCGGGGAGGTGCGAACGGGTGCGGACGAGGGCGGGCAGGTGCCGACAGGTGCGGAGGAGGGCGGCCAGGTGCCGACAGGTGCGGAGAGGGGCGGGCACGAGCGGGCCATCGTGCGCGTGTGCTGGTCCGACCTCCCGGCCGCGGAGTGGGAGTCGAGGCTTCGGCGTGGCGACCTCTCCGTGGCTGGCGTGCTCTCGCGGGAGCTGCCGGAGCGGTTATCCCAGTTCCTCCTCGACCGGGCAGGTGTGCCCCGCGACCGCCGGACATCGTCGCTGACCAGGAAGGAACGCGCCGCGCTCATCGAGTGCCTTTCTGCGTACCAGCTTCCCTGGACCGGCCACGAGGGCTACAAGAAGGCGGAGGTCACCGGTGGCGGCGTTGCGCTGGACGAGGTCGACCCGCGCACCCTCGAGAGCCGGCGCCATCCCGGGCTGTTCCTGTGCGGCGAGATGCTGGACGCCTTTGGCCCCATCGGCGGCCACAACTTCGCGTGGGCCTGGGCCACGGGCGGGGCCGCGGGCCGCGGCGCCGCCCGCCAGGACGGGTGAGGCCGCGAACCCCCGGAGCGCCGTCGGAGAAGCGAGACGACCACAGTAGATAGGGAGAGCTGTCGCTGGCCCGTTGACGCCGTCCCGGCGATGCCCGGGTCCTGTTCTTGCAGCGCCAGGGACCCGGCACACATGTGCCGCGGTCCGGGATGTCCAAGCGCTTACAAGATTCGTCTACTCGTGTCCTTTCTCTGAACATCCGCCGAGCAGTGTCCCTGCTGCTCGGAGCATCGGCGCTTTGGGGAGCGCTTCACGGGCAGGCGGCGCAGTCGCAGGCGCCCGCCCTTCTGGCCGCGCCGCCGGCCGGCATCGCGTTGCCCACCGTGGACGCCTTCGCAAGTGTCGGGTCGGTCGGCACCCGCGTGGTTTCCGTCAACCTCGCCGCCCTCGATGCCGATGCCGTGGATATCGCCGTCGACTCCACCCTGACCCTCCGGGCGGAGATCGATTCACGGATAGCCAACCCGGACGGGTCGGAATCGTGGTCGGGACATGTCGCTGATCACCCGCTGAGCGCCGCCACGTTTGTCCGCACCGGCACGCTGCTCCAGGGCTCGATCCGCACACTCGACGCCGCGTACTCGATCGAGCCCATCGCGGGCAGCGCGTTCCATCTCGTCCGGCAGGTGGACCTTTCCACGCTCGGTGCCGAGCTTCCGCCCTTGGCGCCGGGCGTCCTGCCGAACCTCGCCCAGGACCCCCCTTCGCTTCCGCTCGACGATGGAACGACGTTCGATGTGCTGGTGGTCTACACGCCGGCCGCCCGGGCCGTCGCGGGCGGCACCGATGCCGCCATCCAGGCACGCATCAACCTGGGCATCTCCGAGACGAACACGGCCTATGGCAACAGCGGCATCATCCCGCGTCTCCGGCTGGTCGGGGCCGAGCCGATCGACTACACCGAGAGCGGGAGCCTCACGACGGACCTGGGCGCCATCACCAACACCACCGATGGACTGATGGACAGCGTGCACGCCCGGCGCGACGCGCTCGGCGCGGATCTGGTGAAGCTCGTCGTCGGCAATACAGCGGGCGGCGCCTGCGGCGTCGCCTGGCTGATGCAGTCGCTCTCGTCCGGCTTCGCCAGCCACGCGTTCAGCGTCACGGCCTATCCCTGCATCAGCCCGAACTACACGTTTGGCCATGAGCTGGGCCACAACATGGGGTCGGCTCACGCGCCCGAGGACGGCGGCAGCGCGCCTCTGTATGCGTACTCGTACGGCTACAAGAACCCCTCGAACCTGTTCCGCACCGTGATGGCCTACAACTGTCCCGTCAGCTGCACGCGGGTTCTTCACTTCTCGAACCCGTCCGTGTCCTACAGTGGCCAGCCGACGGGCTCGGTCGCGCAGCACAACAACGCGGCCTCCATCAACGCCGCAAGGAACACCATCGCGAACTGGCGCCAGGCCGTGGCGCCGAACACACCCCCGACGGTCACGGCGCTGAGCGATCGGACCATCGACGAGGATGGCGCAACGCCTGCCATCGCCTTCACGGTCGGCGACGCGCAAACGCCGGTGGCCAGCCTCTCGGTCTCGGCCTCTTCGTCCAACACCGCTCTCGTGCCGAACACGGCTGCGGCGCTGGCGCTTGCCGGCAGCGGCGCGAACCGGGCCCTCACCGTCACGCCTCTCGCGAACCAGAGCGGTACCGCGACGATCACCGTCACCGTGAGCGACGGCGCGATGAGCGCGTCGAGATCGTTTCAGCTGAACGTCGTCGCGGTAAACGACCCTCCGACCGTGTCCAGCGTGCCGCCGCTCGTGTCGACGACGGTGGGCGCGGCCACGAGCTTTGCGGTGACGATCGCGGACATCGACACGCCGCCCGGCAGCCTGATGGTGTCGGCCGTCACGACCAATGCCGCGATCCTGCCACCCGGCGGCATCCTCGTGACGCAGCAGTCATCGACCACGACGAGCCGGACGTTCCTGCTGACGCTCACGCCGGCCCAGGGGCAGACCGGTGCCGGCGGCCTGATCGTGACGGGCAGCGATCCGTCGGCAGGTGTATCGGTGCCCGTCGCGTTCAACGTCACGACAGTCGTCGCCGCGCCAGACCCGCCGACCGCCGCGACGGCCACCGCGTCGGGCACGTCGGTCACCGTCGGGTGGACCGCGGCCCTCACCGGCTCAGCGCCATCGAGTTTCGTCGTCGAGGTCGGCACGGCGCCCGGCACCACGACGCTGCCGACGCAATCGGTGCCCGCTCCCGCCACGCAGGCGACGCTCACGCTGCCGGCCGGGACCTACTACGCGCGCGTCCGCTCGGTGAACGCCGTCGGCGCCAGCGCCCCCTCACCCGAGGCGGCGGTGACCGTGGTCGATCCCGGCCCCCTCCCGGGACCGCCGGGCATGTTCTCGGCAAGAACCGCGGGGACCACGGTCATCTTCACGTGGACCGCGCCCACGCTGAGCGATCCACCCACGCACTACCTGCTCGAGGCCGGCAGCGCT
>CAZLBU010000214.1:0-5074 GCA_964557815.1 uncultured Bifidobacteriaceae bacterium
GCACCCGCCCGCACCTGTTCGCACCCGCCCGCACCTGTTCGCACCCGCCCGCACCCGTTCGCACCCGCCCGCACCCGGGTGTCACTTATCCAACTCCCCGATCGTCGCCGTGGACGGGGCACGCGTCTTCTGCAGCCGCGCCGCCACCTGCTCGGCCTGCCGCCACGCGCGCAGGACGTTCAGGCCCAGGATCTTCTTGATCTCCTCGTCCTTGTAGCCGCGGCTCAGGAGCTCGACGGTGAGATTCGGGTAGGTGGAGACGTCCTCGAGGCCCTGCACGACGCTGGTGATGCCGTCGAAGTCCCCGCCGAGCCCGATGTGATCGATGCCGGCCACCTTGCGGATGTGGTCGATGTGATCCGCCACCTGCTTCACCGTGGCGCGCGGCTCCGGGTTCTCGACGGTCCAGCGCTCGATGCCGGCGTTCACGTAGGCCTCGCTGCTCGGGTACTGCGCGCGCAGGAGCTGCAGCTGTGCGGAACGCTTCAGCCCCCAGTCGGCCACCTCCTGCGAGATGAAGCCGGGCACGAAAGTCACCATCACCACGCCGCCGTTCTTCGGCAGCATCGCCAGCACGTCGTCCGGAACGTTCCTGGGGACGTTGCACAGGGCGCGGGCGGAGGAGTGCGAGAAGATGATCGGCGCCTCGCTGACGGCGAGCGCGTCCTTCATGGTGTCGGGCGACACGTGGCTCAGGTCCACGAGCATGCCCAGGCGGTTCATCTCGCGCACCACCTCCTCACCGAACTTCGACAGGCCGTTGTGCTTCGGCTGGTCGGTCGCCGAGTCCACCCACGGCACATTGGCGGAGTGGGCGAGCGTCATGTAGCGCGCGCCGAGCGCGTACATCTGGCGAAGCGTGGCCATCGAGCTGTCGATGGAATGGCCGCCTTCCATGCCGATCATCGACCCGATGCGCCCGGCCTTGAATGCCCGCTCCGCCTGGTCGGCGGTGAGCGCCAGCTCGAACGTCTCGGGCCAGCGCTTCGTCATCCGGTGGACGATGTCGATCTGCTCGAGCGTGGCGCGGACGGCTTCCTTGCCCTGCATGTCGGACGGCACGTAGACGGACCAGAACTGCGCGCCCACGCCGCCTCGCCGGAGGCGGGGGATGTCGGTCATCAGCGAAGGCACGGGCTCGGTGATGTCGGCCTTGTTGAAGTCGCCGCCCACGTGGCGCTCGCGAAGCGCCGACGGGTAGTCGTTGTGCCCGTCGATGAGCGGCACCTGCTTGTGAAGCGCCCGCGCGCGGGCCATGAGGTCGGATTGGGCGGAACCGCCAGCCGGGGCCAGTACGGCGCCGGCGAGGGCGGCGAAGATGAGCACGAATCGAGTCGGCATGGGCTCAGCTTAGCGAGAGGGCGGGTGGCTGTCCATCGTCCATTGATGATTGCCGATTGCCAATCGGGCGATTCAATGCGCGATTGACGATTGCCGCATTGCCCCATTCAGATTGCGGCATTGGCTGAATCATCATTCGCCCAATGAATCGCTCAATTGGCAATTGGCAATCGCCAATGGGCAGTGTGCTGCGCGCCGGCTAGAGTTTCAGCAGCGTCTCGCGCAGCACCCTCGACTGGAGGCGGCTGACCGGCAGCGTCTGCCCGTTCTTGAGCGTCACCTCGTAGGTACCGCCCGGCATCGGGCTCACGCGCTCGATGAGGTCGAGCGCGGCCAGGGTGCCTCGGCCCAGGCGGACGAACCGTCGCGGGTCCAGCCGCGCCTCGAGCGCGTGCAGCCGATGCGAGATGGTGTAACGCTCGTTGCCGACCGTCGTGAGGTGCAGCAGCTCGCCCTCTGCCACGATGGACGCGATCTGGCGCACGGGGAGGATGATGACCTCGTCCTTCTTCCTCACGGGGATCCGCTCGAGGTACGAACGCTTCGTGGCCGCCTCGAGGGCCGCCGATGCCGCGGCCAGGCCGCGCGATCGGTCGTTGGAGGCCTCGCGCTCGCGCGCGCGGGCCAGCGTGGCCGCCAGGCGCTCCCGCTCCACCGGCTTCAGCAGGTAGTCCACCGCGTTCAGCTCGAACGCCTGAACGGCGAACTCGTCGTACGCCGTCACGAACGCCACCATGGGCGCGGCGCCCGCCTTGAGCATGCGCGCGGTATCCAGCCCCCCCAGCTCCGGCATCTGCAGGTCGAGCAGCGCCAGCCCGGGTCGTGTCTGCTCAATCAGGTCCAGCGCCTCCCGGCCGTTCGACGCCTCGCCGACGACGTCCACGTCCGGGAACGTCTTCAGCAGGTTCGCCAGGAAGCGCCGCGCGGGCCGCTCATCGTCGGCCAGCACGACCCGCAAGGGCTTCGGCATGGGCGTGTTCGTCCTTCGTCTTGAAGATCCCGAGCGGCAGCCGCAGCTCCGCGATGGTGGCGCCCGTGGCATCACGCCCGAGTGTCAGGGCCGCCGCGGGACCGTAGTGGCCCGCAAGCCGGCGCTGCACGTTGTCGAGCCCAAGGTGCCCGCCTCCGCTCCGCTCGTCGGCCAGGGGCGCGCCCGTATTCCGCACCGTGATGCGCAACACGCGCCGGGCGGGACCGGCCTCGTCGCGCGCGAAGACCTCCACGTCGCCGCCGCCGGCGGACGGCGCCACGCCGTGCTTGATGGCGTTCTCCACGAGCGGCTGAACGACCAGGGCGGGGATCGACGCGGCGCGCAGCGCCTCGGGCACGTCGATGCGCACTCGCAGCCGCTCCTCGAAGCGCTCGCGCTCGATGTCCAGGTAGTGCTCCACGAGGTCGAGCTCGCGCCCGAGCGTCGTGAACTCGCCCTCCGGCCGCAGCACGCCGCGCAGCAAGGCCGTCAGGCGCATCAGCGTGCGCAGGGCCCGTGGCGGCGCGGTCTCGATCAGGTACCCGATTGTCGTCAGGGCGTTGAAGAGGAAGTGCGGGTTGATCTGCGCGCGCAGGGCACGCAGCTCCGCCTCCGCGGCCAGCGTCTGCATCTCCTCCTCGCGCAGCTCGGTCTCGTAGCGCTCGAGCCGAAGGCGGATGGCATCCACCCTTCGCGCCGCGAGGCCGACAGCCGCGTCGAGCAGCGCCTCATCGTCCGAGAGGAGGCGCCGGCCTCCGGTCAGTTCGCCCACGTGGATCACGGGATGGGGTGCCTCGGTGGTTGGCACGACCGTCGTGCGGAGCGCCGTTGTTTCGGTCCGGAGCGCCGGGGCTTCAGCCCCGGCGTCGCGCTTCGGGGACATCGGACCCGTCCCGGCCGATGTGTTCGGTCCCTCACTCCACCAGACTCGCCGCGCGTTCAAGGCCCCGGCGAGGCGCGAGCAGATCGCGTCCATGACGCCCGGGATGGACGACTGCTCTTCGATGTCGCGTGCCAGCGTCTGTCGAAGCACCGCGTAGTTGACCCGCCCGAGCAGCACCGCATCGACGAAACGCACCATGGCCCGGCGCACCAGCGGGGCGACCAGTGCTGTCGCCACCCACAAGGCCAGCGTGAGCCCCACGGCGGCAGGGCCGGGCGGGACCGCCGACACGACCGAGTAGCCCGCCACCGCGATGCCGACGATGGCGAGCATCGTGAGGGCCTGCTTGAGGAAGAGGTCGCCAAGCGCGAAGCGGTAGTCCTGGTAGAGGATGGCAAACGCCAGCGGGATGGCCGCATGGTGGCCGATGAGTTGCATCCACCAGCTGTCGGTGCCCGTGTGGAAGCTGCCGAGGTGCGTGGCCGAGACGGCCACCAGTGCCAGCGCCAGGATCCACAGCGCACGCCGGCCGTTCGGCTGGGATCGCGTGAGCAAGGCCAGCGGCAGGACGAGCAGGCCGAACGAGACGGTGAGGACCTGGAAGGCGAGCGTGGACGGCGCCGGGTCGCTCGAGACGATGGTCCTCGCGTGAAGGGCCGCGGCCACCAGGCTGAGCGCGTACGCGGCGAGGACGACATACCGGCCGTGGCGGACATCCCGGGCCACCGAGTGGACGACAACCGCGGCAAGAAACCCCAGCGCCGGGAACGACACGGCCGACAGGCCCACGGAGTCGGCCGCGAGTCCCAGTCTCGGCAGGGCATAGGACGCCAGCTCGCCAAGGTTCCAGGCCAGGCCCAGCAGGGCCGTAGCCAGGGGCACCCAGTCCATCCGACCCGCCTGGTCGCGGCCACGCGCGCCGCGGCGGAGGACCAGCCCCAGCAACATGGCGTAGAGCGCCGTGCCGGTGACGAAGCCCACCAGGTTCAGGACGTCGGCCGCGTTGGCAGCGGTCACATCACGATTCTAGTCACCTCGGGCTCCTCGAGCGCGCGAAGGGGCGATGAATGGGCGTCGGCCGGACATGGGTGGCACGCCATGCGTGTTGGGTGGGGGGTATAATCCCGGCGGTTCAAAGCACGGACGTTCAAAGCACGGACGTTCAAAGCGCGGCGGGTTCAAAGCACGGCGGGTTCAAGGCACGGAGGTTCCTCGTGAGACACGCGGCGCTGGCGGCACTCATGGTCGGGGCACTGGTGGCGCTTCCGTCCGCGCGTGGCGGGCCGGGGCGGAGCGCCGGCTTGCCCGAGCCCGGTGCCAGCCTGCAGGAACGGAGCGCCGGGGCTTCAGCCCCGGCGACCGCCGCCGTGGATCCTCGCGTCGCGACGCTCAAGGCGCTCCTCGACGCCGACGTCTCGTCGCCGGCCATGTACGACCTCGGCCAGCAGATGAACGACATGGTCTTCAGCTTCGGGGAGATCGGCTTCCAGGAGTTCGAGACGCAGAAGTACCTCGGGAAGGTCCTCCGCGAGAACGGGTTCACCGTGGAGGACGGCGTGGCGGGCATCCCCACCGCGTGGGTCGCGAAGTGGGGAAGCGGCAAGCCGGTCATTGCCTTCGGGTCCGATATCGACGGCATCCCGCAGGGGTCGCAGAAGCCGGGCGTCGCGTATCACGACCCTCTGGTCGAGGGCGCGCCCGGCCACGGCGAGGGACACAACTCCGGCACGCCGCTCAACATCGTGGCCGCCATCGCCGTGAAGCGCATCATGGAGCGCGAGAAGCTGCCAGGGACGCTGATGATCTGGCCCGGCGTGGCTGAGGAGCTCCTGGGTACCAAGGCCTACTTCGTCCGCGCGGGGCTCTTCAAGGACGTGGAC
>CAZLBU010000215.1:0-5045 GCA_964557815.1 uncultured Bifidobacteriaceae bacterium
CATCGGCCGGCCGCCACACCTTCTCCGCCGCGGCGATGGCAGCGCCGGATCCCATTGTCATCGACGTGCCCGCGCGCGCGGGCGCCAACCATGTCCGCGTGGTGAAGCAGGGCTCCGGCACGGTGTACTGGTCCGCGGCCGCCGCCTACTTCGACCCATCCACCGCCGAAGGGCGAAGCGGCACTCGCCAGCTCGCCATCTCGCGGCGCTACGCGAAGCTCGTGCCCGTGACCGTCCGCAACCGCATCGTCTACCGCGAGGAACCCTTCACCGGGACCGCCGCGCCCGGTGACGTGCTCACGGTGCGCCTCACCGTGGCGGGCTCGCCCGACTGGCGGTACCTGGTAATCGAGGACCCGCTGCCCGCGGGCGTGGAGGCCATCCGCGACACCACGGCCTATCCGCTGGAGCGGCCCGATACCGTGCGGTGGTGGTGGGGATCGCAGGTCGAGTACCGTGACGCGCGCACGGTGTTCTTCCAGGAGAGCTTCGACCAGGGTCGTTACGAGTACGTATACCTGGTAAAGGTCATCTCGGCCGGCACGTTCCGGGCCGTGCCCGCGCAGGCCGCGCCGATGTACATCCCGAACGTGTTCGCGTCCTCCGAGCCGCAGACCGTGACCATCACGCTTCCCTCGGGCGGGCAGCCGTGATGACCCGCCTGGCGGTCAGCACCGCGTGGATGCTCACGGGTGCGGCGGCGTTTGCCGCGGCCCTCTGGGCGTTTCTCAATACCCCCGAGTCCACCGTCTTCACGCTGGCACTCTCGCTCGTGCTCGTGCTGGTGATGTACGCCGTGATGGCCCTCACCTGGAGCGGCGCCCTGATGGGGTGGGCTCAGGGATGGTCGGGCGCCACGGCCCGGCGATCGCTCGCGGGGCTTTCACGATTCCTGCTGCCGCTGCTGGTGGCCAGCCTGGCCTGGTGGCTCGTCGGCCGCGGGCTCGAGTGGATCACCGCGCACGCGGGCGAGATCAGCGCGTGGTTCATCGCAACGCTGGACTGGACCGACGTCCGATGGTTGTTGAGCGGTATCAGCTACGCCGGGGAGTGGGTTCGGCGACTCGTGATCCCGTTCGCCGGGCTGGTGTGGCTCGGCCACCTGCTGTCGCGCGGCTGGCAACCCCTCTTCGATCGCGCCTGCCTCGCGCACGCGTTCTCGCCGCTGCGCCTGCTCCTGGCCACGTTGATCGCTGGCGCGACCCTCTACGCTCCTCTGCGCTACGGGCTGTACTGGGTACCCCAGGGGCTGCCGGCAACCTGGGTGGAACCCGCATTCGCAGCCGCGAAGTTCGGCGGGATGGCGGTGATCGGCGCGATCGGCGCGAGCCTGATTGCAAGGCTGGCGGTCAGGGAACAGGGGTTCTGAGGTTCTGGGGTTCTGGGGTTCTGGGGTTCAGCGGATTTCGTCCCACTTCCTGCCCGACGCGAGCGCGCGCGCGAAGCAGGCCTCGGCCCGTTCATAGGCATCGCGCTGTGCCCCGGCGGAGATGGGCCGCAGGATGTCGGGGTCGGCGGGGCAGCTCACCCGCACAGTCGACCTCGCATCGGCTTCCGGATCCCGGTTCCCGGATCCCGGTTCCCGGCTGAAGTAGATCGCCGCCCCTTCCCGCACCCACATCGGCCGTGATGCCAGCGCGCCGTCGAGCATCGCGTGCGCGACCTCGTGGCGCACCGTACGTTCCAGCTGACCGCGTTGTCTGAGGATGGCGAGCGGCAGCAGGTCGATGTCGGTCCCGGACGTGGCGCCAGACACCCACCACGGCTGTCCCGTGGCACGTCCGAAGCTCTCCACGGTGGGATGCACGGTGATCCGGATTGTGCGGGGCGCGACCTGGGCGGTCGCTTTGGCCACGGCGTCCCGCGCGCGGCGCACCAGAGCCTGCAGCGCGGCGCGCTCCCCCTCTTCGCTCGCGGGCAGCGCGACCTGCACGTCCAGTGCGGCCGCGGGCGCAAGGCCGGCGGCCGGAGGCGTGGCCGCGGTCGCGGCTGTTGCGTCCGGCGAGGGGGCAACCACCGCTCCCGCCGTTGATGCCGATCGTGCGGTGGCCAGCAGCGGCGTCCCCGCGCCAACGGCGAGCGCAGGGAAATAGAACTTCAGGATCTCGTCCGCGCTGGCCCCACGCGCCGCACGAGCCCCGGCGCCGACGACGCACAAGCCGACGCCGTGGCCGAAGCCGCGCCCGCTGAAGCGGAAGCCGGTGCCCGTCCGGCCCACGTCGAAGGCCGTGCTCTTCACCAGCTGCCAGCCGCCGACGCGCCCCATCGCCATCCGGAAGTCGTGGCCACTGATGTCGGGTGGCGTGAACCCCTCGGCGCGCAGGCGCACCACGCGGCCCGAGGCGTTGCGCTGCAGCACGCGCAGCCCACGCAGGCGTCCGCCGCGCAGGCCCGCGGCCCGCAGCGCGCGCTCCACGTCCGTCACGCGGATCTCACTCTGCCAGGGCGGCTCGCCCGCGCACGCATCGTCTCGCGCCGGCTCGCCGTAGTCCGCCGCGCCCGGCCACACCTGCGAAGCGCGCTCGATGCGGCCGCCGCACCATGCCGAGTAGAAGATCGAGGCCGGCTGCCCCTGGTGCAGCAGCACCCGGCCCGACGTCGCCATCGCGGCGCGGCGTGTCGCCTGGCAGTGTGTCGTGTCGCAGAGGTCGAAGCCCTCGCCGCGATGCCGGTTCCGATTGGCCAGGGCAAAGGTGCGGGCGGTGATGGCCAGCGCTTCCTGCGCGGCGTCGCCGGCACGCGGCTGCCCTTCCCCGGCCAGCACCTGGGCGACGTAGTCGTCCAGGGCCAGCGTGTCCACGCGCGTGCGTCCGTCCGGCAGCGTGCGGCCCAGGCGTATGGCCGGCGTGGGCGCCGTCACACCGCGCACGAGATCGGCGGCAATCGCGGCCGCGTCGACGCCGGCGCCGCCGGGCGCCACCACGACCAGGCCGTGTGTCGGGCGCTCGACGGGCGCCAGCACCACCACCACGCCCATGGCGCCCCCGCCCGGCATGGGGGCCGTGCCGGTCTTGGCCAGGGCCGCGACACCTGCCGAGCCGAGCGCGGCGGCCGTGCCGAACGTGGCGGCGCCCTGCAGCCCCTCGATGAGGACCCTTCGCGTCCCGGCCCGCATCGGCACCGGCGGGTCCGGGCCGACGCCGACCAGCCGCGCTATCACGTCCACCAGGGCGCGCGGCGTGACGCGAGGGCCGTCGAGCCCGACGAGCGCGGGCCCGAGCTTCGCCGACGCCGCCAGCGGCGGCAACCCGGCGGCCAGCCGCGTGCGGTTGACCTGCTCGCGCGTCAGGCGTCTCGCCAGCGAGACGAAGAAGTCGTTGCACGAATGCGCCAGCGCCTCGGCCGCGGTGAGCGGGCGCTGCAGTTCAGGGTGCGCGCATACGAAGCGCACGCCGTCAACGGTGACCACGCGGCGGCACATCGCGCCGGTATCAGGGCCCACGGCGCCCGCCTCGAGCGCCGTGACGAGGGTGACAGCTTTGACGATCGAACCGGGCAGGACCGGCGTGTCGAGAACGTCGGCGCGGGCCTCGCGCCGCTCGCGGGGATTGGAGAGGCTGCGGAGGAAGAAGGCGGCGCCGGGCGGCGCGGAGGATTGAGGTTCGCCCGCTGAGTCAATGGAGCGCCGGGGCTTCAGCCCCGGCGTGGCCGCGCCCACGCACACCACGAGCGCCGCAATCGTGAGCACGACCGCGGCCGCGCGCCTCACAGACGAGTCTTGCAGTTCGGGCGGCACCGGCACGGGATCGTCTTGTCCCCTTCGGTGTTGTAGTCGTAGGTGAGCTCTTCGCCGGCGCGGATGTTGCGCGCGGCGCGAATCCAGATCGTCTTGTCCACCACCTCCACCCAGCAGTTCGGGGTGCACGAGTGGTTGATGAAGCGCGCGACGTTGCCGCCCACGTTGGCGTCCCGGCTCCAGGCGCGGTTCACCCGGAACACCCAGATGCAGCCCTGCCGCAGGTAGCGATCCTCGCGGTTCACGCTCTGCTTGTTGCTGATGAGCTCCCCCGCGTAGTCGATGATGCGCTTGTTCTTGTTGATCGGCTCCAGCGCGAACACGCCCCCGCCGTGCAGGTTCGACTTGCGCCGCTGGATCCTCGGCAGGTTCGGAACGGGGGCGGGAGCGGGGGCGGGTGCGGCCTTCCTGGGCTTCGAGGTCGTTGACTTTTTCATCCGGAATCGTCCCAAGTGTAACATCGCCCGGGCGCGGTGATAGAGTGGCGCGCGGAGGTGGACGCGTGAGAGGCACGATCGTAACGGTGATGACAGCGCTCGCACTCAGTGGGGTGACCATGCAGGGACAGGGTCGGCAGGTGGCGGTACCCGGCGGCGCGATGCCGTTCAGCCTGGCCACGAAGGCCGACGGCCTCATCTACGTGGCCGGCACGCTCGCCCAGCAGGGCGACATCAAGGCCCAGACCAAGACGGTCCTCGACAACATCGGCCAGACCCTCGCCAAGTCGGGCTCGTCGCTGGCCAACGTCGTCGCGGTGCACGTCTACCTGAAGAACGCCGCCGACGCCGCCGCCATGACCGAGGTCTGGCGGACCTACTGGCCGAAGGACGCGCCCACCCGCACCACCGTGGTCGCGCAGCTGGTGCGACCCGACGCCCTCGTGGAAATGTCTGCCGTCGCCGTGCCGAATGGCGCCGAACGCGTCGTCGTCACGCCGACGGGCTGGTCCACGGCCAACCCGTACAGCTACGCGATCCGCACCGGCGACACGCTGTTCATGTCCGGCATCGTCGCGCGCAACAACAAGGACAACACACCCGTCGACGCCGACATGGCCACGCAGACGCAGACCGTGATGGCCACGGCCGGTGAGCTGCTCAAGGCCGCCGGCTTCGGCTTCGAGCACGTCGTCTCGTCGCGGGTGTACATCACCGACGGCGCCGCGTTCCAGGACATGAACCGGAACTACTCCCCGCACTTCCCGAAGGACCCGCCCGCCCGCGCCACGGTCGTGACGGGCCTCCCCGGCCCGACCTTCAAGGTCGAGATGACGATGACGGCGCATCGCGGCGCGAAGCAGGCGTTCACG
>CAZLBU010000216.1:0-5002 GCA_964557815.1 uncultured Bifidobacteriaceae bacterium
TCGAAGAAGCTGAACGGCCGCCCGGTGATGATGCGCATCTCGCGCGAGGAAGAGACCTACATCGGTCGCACCCGGCCCGGCTATCAGGGCTGGATCAAGATGGGCTTCAAGAAGGACGGGCGCCTGACCGCCTGCGACGTCTTCATCGTCGAAGCCGCCGGCCCTTATCGCCGGCAGGGAGATCACGCGACCTCCGCGAACAACACGTCGCTGATGTACCAGGTGCCGAACATGCGCTTCCGCGGCATTTCGGTCGCCACCAACACGCCCCCCGGGACCTCGCAGCGCGCGCCGGGCGGCCTGCAGGCGTCGGTGATGTTCGAGCCGATGATCGACGAGGCCGCGCGCAAGCTCGGCGTGGACCGCATCGCCATCCGCAAGATCAACGCGCCGGAAGGGCAGGCCCAGTTCGGCCTGGCCCCGGTCAATGCCCCGCCGGGGCGGCCACGCAACAAGGTCACCAGCTGCTTCCTCAAGGAGTGCCTCGACAAGGGCGCCGAGATGTTCAACTGGGAGGAACGCAAGCAACGCAGCGGCCAGCGGCGCGGCAACAAGATCACCGGCGTGGCCGTGGCGACCGGGTCCTACACCGCGGGCTCCATCGGTGTGGACGGCCTCTGCGTCCTCAAGCCGGATGGCAAGCTCTACATCCACCAGGGGATCGGCAATCTCGGTACCCACTCGGTCATCGACACGGCGCGCGTCATCGCCGAGCAGGTGGACATGCCGTGGGAGAAGTGCGTGGTGGTCTGGGGCAATACCGGCAACCACGTGGCGTGGAGCTCGGTGCAGGCCGGCAGCCAGACGACCTACGCGCACACGCGCGCCAACTACGCGGCGGGCCAGGCGCTCAAGCGGAACTTGCAGGAGTTGGCCGCGGCCGAGCTGGGCGGTTCGCCCGACGACTACGACGTGGGCAACGAACGGGTCTTCCGGAAGGGCAACCCGGGTCGCGCCATTCCCTTCGCCAAGGCCGCCGAGCTCGCCATCAAGCGGGGCGGAAAGTTCGACGGTCACGAGGTGCCGAAGGAACTGAACGGGATGACGAAGGCATCGGCCGCGGCCCTGGCGGGGCTGGGCCTGATGGGCGTGGCGCGCGACAACCTCCCGCGCGACGGCTCCACCTACTCCTTCCAGGCCGCGTTCATGGAGGTCGAGGTGGACGCCGAGACCGGGGTCTACCGAATCGTTGACTACCTCGCCGTGGTCGATGTCGGCACCGTGATGCACCCGAACAGCCTTGGCGGACAGATTCACGGGGGCGGCGTGCAGGGCTTCGGGCACGTGCGCAGCCAGAACCTGGTCTACGACCCGCACTACGGTGCAGCGCTGGCCAACCGCATGCACCACAACAAGCCGCCGACGATCCTGGACATTCCGGTCGAGCAGCCCATGCGGTGGGCGGCCGTCGAGATTCCCGACCCGACGAACCCCATTGGCGCGAAGGGCATTGGCGAGCCGGCCATCGGCGCCGGTGGCGGTGCGCTCATCTGCGCCCTGGCCGACGCCGTGGGCGACGGCATTCTCCGGCGGACGCCGGTGCACCCCGAGCAGATACTCATGTCGCTGGCCGCCGGCAAGCCGGCGTATGAAACGCTGACGGCGTTCATCTAGGAGGACCGATGCCTGCTGCAATTCGCGATGTAATGCCGGCATTCGAGCTGTTCCAGCCCACGAGCGTGGCGGACACGCTCGGGCTGCTGGATCGCCACGGCGCCGACGCCTGGGTGATGGCCGGCGGCATGGACACGTTCGACTGGCTGAAGGACCGCATCCGCAAGCCGAAGGTCGTGGTGGACCTGAGCGCCGTCGCCGAGCTGCGCGGCGTCAAGGACGCCGGCGGCGGCATCGAGATCGGCGCCATGACGACGCTCACCGAGGTCGCGAACCATGCCCTCGTGAAGGAGCGCTTCGGGCTGCTCGCCGAGGCGGCCGGGCTGGTGGCCTCGCCGCAGATCCGCAATCAGGGGACGATGGGTGGCAACGTCGCGCAGGACGCGCGGTGCTGGTATTACCGCGCCGGCTGGCCGTGCTATCGCGCGGGCGGGAACATCTGCTACGCGGACACGCCCACGTCGGTGAACCGCGAACACGCCATCTTCGATGCGGACCGCTGCGTGGCGGTGAACCCGTCCGACACGGCGCCGGCCCTCATCGCGCTCGACGCGCAGATGGTGGTCCGCCGCGGGGGGAGCGAGATGGTCGTCCCCGCGCAGGACTTCTTCGTCGGGCCGGGCGTGGACATCACCCGCCTCACGATGCTGCAGCCGGGGGACCTGCTCACGGCCGTCCGCATCCCGGGCACGTGGGCCGGCAAACAGTTCTACTTCGAGAAGGTCCGCGACCGCCAGGTGTGGGACTTCGCCCTCGTGAACGTAGCGTCGGCCATGGCCGCCTCGGGCAACACCATCAGCGACGCGCGGCTCGTGGTCAATGGCGTGTCCGCGCGGCCATACCGCCTCGAGGCCGTCGAGGCGTTCGTGCGCGGCAAGGCGCGCGACGAGCAGACGGCCGAGCAGGCCGGCGAGCTCGCGGTGCAGGGCGCGCTGCCGCTCAGGCACAACGCCTACAAGGTGCCGTTGATGAAGGCCCTGGTGAAGCGTGCCATTCGAGGAGCGGGTGAATGGACTTCGTAACCTGGGCCCTGAGCCCCTGGGGCGAGAACATCCTCGTCCGCATCTCGTGGGACCTGTTCTGGGCGTCCCTCGTGGGCGGGATCCTGTTCCTCGTCGCCCACGGCGGTTACATGCTCTTCTCGCCGCACCACAAGCGCGAGTCGGGCGAGGTGGACCGAATGGAGAAGGAGCGGGCCGGACTGCCGGCCCGCATCGAGCGCCACTCGTTCATGGCGCGTGTCTTTCACTGGGTGATGGCGTTCGCCATGCTGGCCCTGGTGTTCACGGCGTTCCTGCCGGTGGTCGGCGTCAAGTTCGCCTGGGTGTACTGGCACTGGATGGCCGGGATCCTGCTCACCGGGTCCATCATCTTCCACATCATCCATGCCACCTTCTTCATGGACTTCTGGTCCATCTGGGTGGGCCCGCGGGACATCCCCGAGGCGAAGGCCGAGATCATGCGCGACTTCGGCGTCGAGATCGGCGGGCCGAAGCCGGGCAAGTACCCGCTGGGCAACCGCCTGTACCACCTCGCAGTCCTGGTCGCCGGCGTGGGCGCCATCGCTTCCGGGCTGTTGATGATGTCACGCGTGCGGACGCCGATCTTCGAGCGCAACCCGTACCTGATGGGCGATGCGGCCTACGGCCTCACCTATGTCGTCCACGGGCTCACGGGCGTCGGGTTCGTCGGGCTCATCATCGCGCACATCTACTTCGCGCTGCGGCCGGAGAAGTTCTGGATCACCAAGTCGATGATCTTCGGCACCATCTCGAAGCGCGAGTACCTCGAGCACCACGACCCGGATCGCTGGGTCGCGACGAAGTAGCATGCCGACGGAATCCGCGCTGGACACGCTCCAGCAACGGGTCGATGCCATCGAAGGTGGCTACGAGTTCCTGCTCGCCTACGCGGCACAGGGGCTCGCCACCGACGAGGGCAACGCCAACAGCGAGCAGCTCCGCACCTTCCTCTCCCGCATGGACGAGGCCATCGCCGGCCTCGAACCGGCATTCCGCGAGGTGATTGGCGCCTCCGCTGACGCCGCGGCCTTCGAAAGCTTCCTCCAGGTGCTCGCGCGCGACGCCGCCGATGCCCGCGCCGCGTTGAAGGTCGTCCTCACGCGCAAGGGCATCAGCTCGCAGCTCGTCGACAACCTGAACGTGTCGACGCACCTCCGCGCCGTCCTGACCGACCTGTTCCTGCTGGACGAGGCCGTGAAAGGCCTTCGGTAGGCGACGCGGCTGCGCCGTCGCCGTGGGCGGTCGCTTCGCGACCGTCGGCCGCACTTCGCGCGGTGGGATCCCACGGCGAGTCGGCCCCGCCCACGGGCCTCAGGCGCGCACCCGAAGGGCCCACGGCACGAATTGCCGCCTACGCGACGAAGTCGCGCCTACCCGAAGGGCCCACGGCGCGCGAGCGCCGCCCACGCGGCGTGAGCCGCGCCTACGCGGGCAGCGTCAGCGTCGCCCGGCACCCGCGCGCGTCGGTGCGGTTCTCGAGGCGGAGCGAGCCCTCGTGAGCTTCCGCAATCTGCCGGCACAGCACCAGCCCGATGCCCGAGCCACCCGGCTTCGTGGTGAAGAACGGCACGAACAGGTTGGCGGTGTTCGACAGGCCGGGCCCCTCGTCGTCCACCCAGATGTCGACGGAGTCGCGATGGCGGCGCCACCCCATGGTGATGGCGGCGCCCCCGACTTCGAGCGAGGCGTCGGCGGCGTTCCGCAGCAGGTTGATGAAGAGCTGCTCGAGCTGATCCGGATCGGCGCTGACGGTGAGGTCGGGGCCGGGCCGCACCCGGACCGGAACCCGGGTCTCGAGCCCTGCCAGCCGCTGCACGAAGGGTTTCAGCACGATGGGGGCGGGCTTCGGCGCAGGCAGGCGAGCCAGTCGCGCGTAGGCGCCCGTGAAGCGGCTGAGTGACTCGGCGCGCGAGGCAATCACCTGCAGCCCACGCTGCATGTCCTCGCGCCAGTCGGCCGGCGGCGGGTCGCGCTGGAGGAGCGTCTCGATGCTGCCGGCGATGGACTTGATGGGCCCGAGCGAGTTGCCCAGCTCGTGGCCGATGACGCGGATGAGGCGCTGCCAGGCCTGCCGCTCCTGCTCGCGGAGGGGACGGCTCACGTCCGAGAGGACCAGCAGATCGTGAGGCAGCCCGCCCAGCCGGAACGTGGTGCGACGCACTTCCCACCGGCCCGCGCCTCCGCCCGGCGGCGTGATATCGACCACGCGGGGCGCGTCGCCGAACCAGTCGGTGACGCCCAGTTCCTCGGCGGTCCGGCCGAGCATCTGCTCGGTGCTCCGGCCCATCAGGCGCTCGCCCGTGCGGTTGACGATGCGCAGGCGGTGCTCGGGGTCGAAGGCGAAGACCGCCACGTCGATCTGCTCC
>CAZLBU010000217.1:0-2014 GCA_964557815.1 uncultured Bifidobacteriaceae bacterium
GCGCGCTCGGCCTCACGTGGAAGGACATCACGACGATGCTCGAGGCCGAGCCGTACTTCCGGGCGGTGTTCAGCGAAGACGAACTCCGGACGTGGATGGGCCGCAGATAACGCCAGATAGACGAAGACAACCCAGATGAACGCAGAAAGGCCGCAGAGGACGCAGATGGCGCAGATGGCGCAGATGGCGCAGATTGGAAGATAGGGCAGATCCCTTTCTTTGCCTTCCCGCCGGAGATTCTCCGCGTGCTCGACTCCATCAACGCGCCGGAGAGCGTCCATGCGCGGCTGCGCAAGATCATCGAGACGCGCGGCCACTTTCCCACGGATGACGCCGCCACCAAGCTGCTCTGGCTGGCGCTTCGCAACATCACGGCCACCTGGAAGCGCAGCGACCGCTCCTGGAAAGTGGCGATGCGGCAGTTTGCGATCCTCTCCGACGACCGTTTCACGCGCTCCCAGGCATAGAATGCACGGGCGCATGGACGCTGCCGGCCACCCGCATCACTGGTTGGGCGCCTCACACACAGAAATTCTGACACTCCCCCTTCCCGCGTCGGTTTCTGCACCTCTCCAGCGTCGTTCTTCCCATCTGCCCCATCTGCGTTCATCTGCGGCCCATCTGCGGCCCATACGCGTCTGCGACAATTCGTCACATCGACATCGCCGAACTGGGGTTCTACATTCTGAGTTGTCCCCAGGAGGCAGTCCCAATGTCCCGCGCTCTGGGCCGCCACGCGGCCTTGGTTGTCGTGTGCTTGTTCGTTCCCGCTCTGGCGCTTGCCCAGCCCACCACCGCGTCCATCGCGGGCACCATTACCTCGCACGACGGCGCCCGCCTGCCGATGGCGAGCATTGCGCTCACGCACCTGGAGTCGAGGCGCGTGGTGCGCGGCGCCAGTAACGAACTGGGCGCCTTCCTGTTCGACAACCTCGTGGCCGGCGCGTACGACATCCACATCGACGCCCCGGGGTTCGAGCACCGCATCGTCTCCGCTGTCGTGGTGCCGGCCGGCGCCACTCATCGCGTCACCATCACGCTGGCGCCTGCGACCGTGAGCGAGCATGTCACGGTGGCTGCCGCCATGCCGCGCGACAGCCTCGAAGCGACCGAGGTCCGCGAGAGCGCAGCGCGCGACGTGGGCGAGGCGCTGGCCGAGACTGCGGGCGTCTGGCGGCTCCGGAAGGGCGCCATCGCCAGCGACGTGGTGCTGCGCGGGCTGCAGAGCCGCGACCTGAACGTGCTCATCGACGGCCAGCGCGTGTACGGCGCCTGCCCGAATCGCATGGATCCCCCGGCGTTTCACGTGGACTTCTCCGAGGTCGAGCGCGTCGAGGTCGGCAAGGGCCCCTTCGACGTCCGCTACCAGGGCAGCCTGGGCGGCCTGGTCAACATCGTCACGCGCAGGCCGGCGGACGGGTGGCACGCGTCGCCGTCGCTGTCGATGGGATCGTTCGGGTTCGTGAACCCGTCGGGCACGGCGTCCTACGCGGGACCGCGCCTCGCTGTCCTGGGCGGCTACTCGTTCCGCCGCTCGGATCCGTATACCGATGGCCGCGGCAACCTCTTCACGGGGGTGGCGAACTACAAGCCCGGCGAGGTGGACTCGGAGGCGTTCAGGGCCTCCACGGCCTGGGGGCGCGCCGCCTGGCGGCTGTCGGGCGGCGGGCAACTCGAGGCCAGCTACACGCGCCAGATGGCGGACCACATGCTCTACCCGTACCTCCAGATGGACGCGCTGTACGACAACGCGGACCGGGCCGCGCTCCGCCTCGAGCAGCCGCGGTCGGGTGCCCGCGTGTCGGCCATTCGGGCCGACGTGTACTGGAACCGGGTGGACCACTGGATGACCGACGAACTCCGCCTCTCCTCTGCGGCGGCCGCGCGCGCCTACTCGATGGGCACCGATGCGGCGACGAACACGTTCGGCGCCCGCGCCGAGGCGCAGGTTGCCGGCGGCACCACGGTGGGCGCGGAGGCCTTCCGGAGGAACTGGCAGACGACCACCCTGATG
>CAZLBU010000217.1:2024-4957 GCA_964557815.1 uncultured Bifidobacteriaceae bacterium
CCAGTACTCGATTCCCGACGTCAACATCGATACGGTGGGCCTCTTCGCCGAGCATCGGCGAGCGCTGGGGACGCGGGCCGCCCTCGACGTCGGGGGACGGCTGGACCACATCCGGTCCGCCGCAGACGCGCAGAAGGCCAACCTGGCGCTCTTCACTGCCTATCACGCCACCACGGCCACGTCGCGAACCGACCTGCTGCCGGCAGGCCGCGTGAAGGTGACCTACCGCGCAACGCCGGCGGTGCAGCTGGCCGGAGGCGTGGGGCACAGCGCACGCGTGGCCGAGGGTAACGAGCGCTTCTTCGGCCTGCGGCGCATGGGCGCCGACTGGGTGGGCAACCCCGGCCTCGAGCCCACGCGCAACACCGGCGTCGACGGCTCGGTCACGATCGATGGCCGCGGGCACTCGCTGTCGGTGAACGCCTACGTCAACCGCGTCGACAGCTACGTGGCGGTCTACATGGCGCGCCGCGTGGCCATGGTGCCAGGCGTGATGAACACGACCGCGCGGTCGTTCGCCAACGTGGACGCGGTGCTTCGTGGGTTCGAGGTCACCGGCTCCACGCGGCTGCACGCCAATGTCTCCTTCTCCGGCGATGTCTCCTACACGCGAGGCACGTTCGCGCAGGCCGCCCTCCCGGGCGCCACGGGGAACAACCTCGCGGAGATGCCGCCGCTCCGCGCCCAGGCGCGCGTCCGCTTCGACAATGGCCGGGCCTTTGGCGAGCTGGGCGGCGTCGGCAGCGCCGCGCAGCGGAAAGTGGACACCTCGCTCGGCGAGGCCGAGACGCCGTCCTACTTCGTGCTGAACGTGCACGCCGGCATGCGCGCCGGGGCCTTCGCGGTGAGCGTGGGTGTCGCCAACCTCCTGGATCGGTACTACGTCGAGCACCTGTCCTATCAGCGGGATCCGTTCCGCTCCGGGATGAGGGTGGCCGAGCCCGGGCGGAACGTCTTCATGAACGCGACGTGGAAGTTCTGACGCAGATTGGGCCGCGGAGGCCGCAGATGGCGCGGAGGCCGCAGATGACGCGGGGCCGCAGATGACGCGGGGCCGCAGATGACGCGGGGCCGCAGATGGCGCAGAGGCCGCAGATGGGCCGCAGATGCGCAGAGGCCGCAGATGCGCAGGGGGAGGCGGCGCGCGATTCTGGTGAGGAGTGCGCCTGCTAGGCGACGGCGAGCAGCGTGAGGGAGGGGTTCTCCCGCTGCGTGTACTGCATCTCCCACTCCGACTGGAAGAGCAGGACGCGCCGCTCGTCGCGATCCACCGTCTCCAGCACGCCCTGCGGCAGCTTCAGCGGTGCGCCCGTGTCGTTCTCGATCCACCGCGCGGCGATGTGCGGCAGCTTGTCCACCTGGCACGCCACGCCGTACTCGTTCTTCATGCGCGCCTCGACGATGTCGAACTGCAGCGCGCCGACGACGCCGAGAATGGGCTCGCGCTTGCCGTAGATGGGGAACACGACCTGCATCAGCCCCTCCTCCTCGAGCTGGCGGACGCCTTCGTCGAACTGCTTGAACTTGACGTCGCGCAGGCGCATGGCCCCGAAGAACTCCGCCGGGAAGTGCGGGATGCGCGGGTACCTCACGCGCGTGCCGGTATAGAGCGTGTCGCCGATGGCGAAGCGCCCCGGGTTCACGAGCCCGACGACGTCGCCCGGGTAGGCGCTCTCCACGGTCTCCCGATCGCGGCCGAAGAAGCGGCTGGGCCGTGACAGGCGGACCGGCGCGTCGAGCCGCGCATTGGTCACGAGCATGTCCTTCGTGAGCACGCCCGAGCAGACCCGCACGAAGGCCACGCGGTCGCGGTGCCGCGGATTCATGTTCGCCTGGATCTTGAAGATGAAGCCGCTGAAGTCGGTGGACGCCGGGTCGATGAGGCCGATGTCGCTCTCGCGTGGCTGCGGCGGCGGCGCCAGGTCCACGAGTGCGGCGAGAAAGGTCTCGAGGCCGAAGTTCGAGAGCGCGGACCCGAAGAACACGGCGGTCTGGCGGCCCGCCAGGTACGCCTCGCGGTCGAAGCGCGTGCCCGCGGCCGAGAGGAGGTGCACGGCCTCCAGCAGCTCACCGCGGCGCTCCTCGCCGATGAGATCGGTCAGGCGCGGATTGTCCGCGCTGGCCACGGCCACCGGCGCACGGCGCGCGCCGCCCGTGCGCTCGTAGAAGAGCACCTCGTCGCGCTGCAGGTCGTACACGCCGCGGAACCGATCTCCGGTGCCGATGGGCCAGTTCATCGGCACGGCGGCCACGCCCAGCACGCGCTCGATCTCGTCCAGCAGCTCGAGGGGGTCGCGAGCGGGCAGGTCCAGCTTGTTCACGAACGTCAGCATCGGCAGGCGGCGCTGCCGCGCCACCTCGAACAGCTTGCGCGTCTGGCTCTCGATGCCTTTGGCCGCGTCGATCACCATGACCACGCTGTCCACGGCGAGGAGGGTCCGGTACGTGTCCTCGCTGAAATCGCGGTGGCCGGGCGTGTCGAGCAGGGTCACGCGGTGGTCGAACAGGTCGAACTCGAGCGCCGCGGACGTGATCGAGATGCCCCGCTCGCGCTCGATGTCCATCCAGTCGGACACGGCGTGCCGCTGCGCCTTCTTGCCGCGGACGGCGCCCGCCAGCTCGATGGCGCCCGCGTACAGCAGCGTCTTCTCGGTGAGCGTGGTCTTCCCCGCGTCGGGGTGCGAGATGATGGCGAAGGTGCGCCGGCGGGCGACCTCGCGGGCGATCGCCTCTGATGTCTGTGCGGCGGTTGTCACGAACCTATCAAGATAGCAGGTTCGGGGCCGGGGGGACAGGCGGCGGCCGGCGATGCTATACTTTGCCGTCCCCGTCACAACACGTGCAGACTTCGGTCGGGCCGTTGCTGGCTCCACGGCCGGGCTGTCGTTTTCGCCAGGGAGCCTCCATGCGCTCGATGTGTCGCCGACAGTTCG
>CAZLBU010000218.1:0-2576 GCA_964557815.1 uncultured Bifidobacteriaceae bacterium
TGTGCACGGCGAAGAGGACGCTCCCCGCCGGCAGGCCCTTCGACACCATGCCCGACACGCGTCGATCGGGGATGCCGGTGCCGGCCGTCGCCTGGAACCGCACCGCCCAGGGCGTGGCCGGCGTGACGCGCCTCGTCCTGATGGAGATGACCCCGCCGAAGGCGTCCGATCCGTAGGCCACCGACCCGGGGCCGCGTGCCACGTCCACGCTGTCCACGACCGTCGGGTCCAGGTAGGTGGCGCTCGGGCCCACGCGGCGCTCCGAGGTGACACGCGCGCCGTCGATGATGATGAGCGTGCGCCCGCGCGCCAGGCCGCGCTCGGCCGGTACGGCTGCCTGTCCTTCGGAGACCTGGTTGACGCCCGCCACGTTCTCGATGGCCTGCATCAGGTTCGTCGGCTGGCGCACGTCCACTTCGCGCCCGCTGAGCGTGGTCGTGCCCGCCGCCGGCGTGGATTCGATGCCGGGCGCCGAGCCGGTGACCGTAACCGCTTCGCTCAGGAGGGACTCCACCGTTATGGTCTGCAGGCCCTCGCCGAGCGTCTCCACCACGACCGGCTTCATGTAGGTGCCATTGGACTGGATGACGAGGATTTCGAAGGGCGGCGTCGGATCAGGCAGCCACGTGAAACGACCGTCGGCATCGGTGACGGCCTCGCCCGGGCGTCCGAGAATCGAGATGACGGCGCCAGCAACCGGGCGGCCATCGGTGGTGACGATGCGGGCCTCCCAGGCGAAGGCGGGGGTGGCGAGGAAGAGGACGAGCGCGAGCACGAACAGGAACGGACGGGACATACCTCCCCGTACTGTAGTGAGGCGAAGGGGACTACTACCAGCGCTCGTAGGCGGGCCAGCGGCCCGGGGGCCGCGCTGCAGCCGGTAGGCCTCGCTTCGCTCGGTAAGGGCCTCGCTTCGCTCGGTGGGGCCTACGGCGCGAAGCGCCGCCCACGCACCGAAGGCGCGCCTACCGCAGGCCTATTCGCATCAGCGCTTCGAGCGCGGCGTAGGCTGCGGGGACCAGGAGCACGGTTCCTCCCGCGAGGGCGGCGATGGCGACGAGGGGTGAAGCCGCCGACGGCCGTGACGCGTCCGGCGGCGGCGCGTCCACGAGCCGGCGCACGCGCTCGGCAATGGGCTCGCCGCCGTAAAGGGCGCTCGCCGGCAGCGGTCCGGCCGGCGTGCTGGCCAGGCGCACCACCTTCACCAGCGCCGAGGCCAGGTGCAGGCGATCGGCCGGGCACCGGGCAGCCATCTCGTCGGCGGCCAGCGCCGCCGCCTGCGCCCAGGCGTCCTGCATCCGCCGGCCGGCCGGCATCCAGCCGAGGATGTCGGGCGAGCCGATCAACGCGATGCGCCGCAGGTTGTCCCGCGACCGTGCGTGCGCCAGCTCGTGCCGCATCACCGTCCGCAGCTCATCCGCCGTGCACGCCTTGATCACCGCTCCCGCCACGAACAGCCGGGACCTGGCCAGCCCGACGAGGGCGACGACCGGGAACGGAGTCTCGACCAGGAACGCGGGTACCGGCAGGGCCGGGAGCGGCGAGCGCGTGGCCTTCCGCAGTGCCGCGTGGACCGACCGCGTCTGCCACATCGCCCGCCAGGCCCGCCAGGCGGCCGAACCGATGAGAAGGGCGCCCATGCCTGCCGCGGCCAGTGCCGCCGGCCCGGCCGGTTCGGTCTCCACGCGTGGCTCCCACAGCATGAACGCCAGGGGCACGCCGATCCAGGCCACGGCCAGCGCCGCCAGCGACGGTGCGACGCGCAGGAGCCAGAGCCGCCCCGCAGACGTCCCCGGCAGGGAGTCTCTCTGCGCGAGCACGCGCCGCTCGACGAGCAGGACCGCCAGCGCCGCGCCGGTGCTGACGAGGGCGTGCGCCGCCAGCACCAGGACGAGGCCGCGGGCGAGGAAGCCGAGGCTCATCTCATTCGCCTTCCTTCTTCAGGCGGATGAGGGCCTCGAGCTCGTCGAGCAGTGACGCGTCGCGGCGGCTCACCTCGTCCACGAACATCGAGATGATGGGACGCAGCGCGCCGCCTTCGCCTGGCAGCAATGTGGCGAGGGCGGAGCCCGCCCGCCTGGCGTGCAGCTCGTCGCGGCTCCAGCGCGGGGTATACGCGAACGCCCGTCCCCGCTTCTCGCGAGTCAGCAGTCCCTTGCGGAACAGACGATCGGCCGTGGTCATGAGGGTGGTGTAGGCCACGCCCGGAAACCCCGGCAGCAGGTCGCGCACCGTCGTGCTCCCCCCGCGCGCCCACAGCTCGTCGAGCACGCGCGACTCGAGCGGCCCCAGCGAGACGTCGCGTTCCGTCCGCACGTGCAGCGGGTCTTCCACCTGGGTGATTATATTCTCCGGTCTCCGGTCTCGCGGTTCCTGATCCCCGATCCCTGATCATGATCGACACACTCTTCCTCGATGCGGGCGGCGTGCTCGTCCATCCTTCCTGGTCGCGTGTCAGCGACGCGCTGGCACGCGAGGGGATTGCCGTGGACGCCCGGCGGCTCGCGGCTGCCGAGCCGCACGCGATGCGCGTGCTGGACGAGTCGGTCATCATCGGCGCCACCAAGCTGGAACAA
>CAZLBU010000218.1:2586-4941 GCA_964557815.1 uncultured Bifidobacteriaceae bacterium
GCGCCACCGACGACCAGAGGCGCGGCTGGATGTACTTCAACCTGATCCTCGAGCAGGTGGGCGTGCCGCGTTCGCCGCGCACGGAGGCGGCGCTGGAGGCGCTGGGCGCCTATCACCGCGAGCACAACCTCTGGGAACACGTCGACGACGAGGTGGTGCCCGCGCTCGAGGGCTTCCGGGCGCGTGGCCTGCGCCTGGTCGTGGTGTCGAATGCCAACGGCCGGCTCGGCCACCTGTTCGATCGCCTCGGCCTGGCGCGGTGGTTCGACGTGCTCCTCGACTCGCACGACTGGGGCGTGGAGAAGCCGGATCCGCGCCTGTTTCACCATGCGCTCGCCGCGTCGGGGGCTTCCGCGGAACGGACGGCGCACGTCGGCGACCTCTACCACGTGGACGTTGAGGGCGCGCGCCGGGCGGGCCTGGCCCACGCCGTGCTCTTCGACGCGGCCGGCCTCTACCCCGGGGTGGACTGCCCGCGCGTCGGCCGCCTGGCGGAGCTCAGCGCATGGCTGGACGGGATTGGCGCCCCGGGATGAGCGAGAGCCAGACGCGGAAGCGCGTGCCCTGGCCCGGCGCGCTCGTGACGCGCAGTGCCGCCTGGTGGCTGCGGACGATGCCCCGCACGGCAGCGAGGCCGAGGCCGCGCCCCGTTTCCTTGGTGGAGAAGAACGGATCGAACATGCGTGCCATCGTCTCCTCGCCGATGCCGTGGCCGTTGTCCACGACATCCACGAAGACGTAGCGGCCGGGCTCGGCGTCGGTGCCGAACGTCATCTTCGACAGCGCCTCGCGGTCGAGCGACTCCTGGCCGGTGGCGACGGTGACCAGCCCGCCTTCGTCCACGGCCTCGGTGGCGTTCATGATCAGGTTGAGGACCACCTGGCGGATCTGCGTCGGGTCGGCGTCCACGAGCGGCAGCGGCCCCGGGCTGTTGTAGACCAGCGTGCAGTGCTTCGACACCGACGCCGACATGACGTCCACCATCTCCTTCACCAGCGTGTCGAGGTCCACGCGCTCCGACACGACGCGGCCCTCGCCGGCGTAGGCCAGCATCTTCGACACGAGGTCGGCCGCGCGCTGCGAGCCGATGACGATGGCTTCGGCGGTGCGGCGCTGCGCGGAGTCGGGCGGCGCCTGCATGGCCAGCAGGTCGGCGTTGCCCAGGATGACGGTGAGCAGGTTGTTGAAGTCGTGCGCGACGCCGGCGGCGAACACGGTGAGGCTCTCGGACTTCTGCTGCTCCTGCACGCGCCGCTCGAGCGCGTAGCGATCGGCCTCGACGCGCCGGCGTGACGTGATGTCGCGCACCGTGACCAGCCAGCCCTCGAAGCGTCGGCCCGGCGTGCGCACCGGCAGCACGCGCAGCTCGAGGAACCGCGGGCCCGGTTCGACCTTCACGACCGCGGGAAGTTCTGCCGAGGCCCGGCCCTCGGCGGTGGCCCGCGACCACCAGGGCACCGCGTCGGCGATTCCCATGCCGACCGACGCGGGCGTGCAGCCGGTGTGGCGCTCGGCCGCGAGGTTCAGGTCGATGATGCGCCGCTCGCCGTCGAGCACCAGGACGCCGTCCTCCATGCTGTCCACCACCATGTCGCGCGCCAGCGGGACGAGGCCGAACAGCCGATAGCGATAGAGGCCCCAGGTGAAGCACAGGCCCGCCACCGCGAAAGCGAGCGGGGTGATATCGAAGCCGCCGATGCGCCGCAAGTAGGCGAGGTAGGCGATGTTGCCCACGATGGGCACGACGAGCCCGATGGCGACGGCAATGACCTGGGGCCGATAGGGCGGCGGAAACCCAGCGACGCCACGGGCCAGCATCCACGTGCCGATGAGTACCAGGGCGTAAGAATAGGCGACGTGAACCCAGTACCACGGCCCTGGCTCGTACACGAGCCGCAGGCCCCAGGGCGTGTTCACGGGGCTCACGTCCTGCCAGACGAATCCGTGGGCCTCGTTGGTGATCGCGGCGGCGAGCGTCAGGACGGGAATCGCCCACAGCGCCGTGCGCACCGCGGGGTGCGACGGCCACGCCACGCGCGCGTAGCCGCTGGTGAAGAGGAGCCACAGCACGCCGATGCCCGACACCGACAGGTACTGGACCTTGGCGATCACGAGGCGGGACGCGGTGTCCGGGGCCAGGGTATGGAGCGCGCTCGTCAGGCACCAGTGCGCCACGGCCAGCATCAGCCACCCGAACGCCGGGCTTCCCGGCACGGCGCGCCGCGCCCGCGCGAACACGGCGGCCCAGATGGACAGGCCGGTCGCGAAGAACAGCGCGATGGCGTGAAGGGGAAGCAGCCAGGACACCGATGGGCATTCTATCCCCGACGTGGATGGGCCGCAGATGACGCAGGG
>CAZLBU010000219.1:0-2347 GCA_964557815.1 uncultured Bifidobacteriaceae bacterium
TCACGCTGTTCATCCTGTTCCAGACGTGGGTCCAGCCACTCGACGGATGGCTCATCGACCGCCTCGGTCCGCGAGGGTTCATCAGCGCCGCCGGCCTGCTCTGCGGGCTCGGGTGGGCCGGCATGGGCTACGCCACGTCGCTGCCCATGCTCTACCTGCTCTACTGCCTCGCGGGCGTTGGCGCCGCCTTCGTCTACAGCGGGTCCATCGGGTCGGCGCTGAAGTGGTTCAAGGATCGCCGCGGCCTGGCTTCGGGCATCATGGCCGCCGGTTTCGGCGGTGGCACCGCGCTGTTCATCCCCGTCATCCAGTGGATCATCGGGACCAGCGGCTATCGGTCGGCCTTCATCGCCACCGGCCTCTTCCAGGGACTCGTCATCCTCATCGTGGCGCAGTTCCTGCGGCACCCGCCGAAGGTCGCGGTCTCACCGCAGGCGGCCGCCACCCCTGTGCAGTCCGTCGGCCGCCGGCATTTCACCACGCTCGAGATGCTGCGCACGCCCCAGTTCTATTTCATGTACGTGATGTTCGTGTTGATGGCCACGGGGGGCCTGCTCGTCACCGCCAACGCCGGGCCCATGTCCCGGTCGTGGGGTCTGACGGCCGCGGCCCTCACGCTGGCCGCAACCCTCAGCCCGCTGGCCAACGGCGCCAGCCGCATCTTCTGGGGCTGGGCCTCGGATCGGCTGGGCCGCGAGAACACGATGATCCTCACCTTCCTGGCTCAGGCGGTCTGCCTGTTCCTGGTCGTCGCGGTCGGGTCGCGCTCCGCGGGATGGTTCGCCTTCACGCTGGTGCTCGTCTACTTCACCTGGGGGCAGATCTACTCGCTCTTCCCCGCCACCTGCGGCGACTACTTCGGCAGCCAGCACGCGACGTCGAACTACGCGGTGCTGTACACGGCCAAGGGCGTAGCGTCGATCCTGGGCGGCTGGATTGGGGCCATGCTCTACGAGCAATCCGGCAGCTGGACGATGGGCTTCTACGGCAGCGCGGTGATGGCGCTCGTCGCCGCCGCCATGGCCATGGGCCTGCGCGCCTCCACGGCGCCAAGCCGCGTCGTCGTCGGGGCGCCGGCCGGCGCGAAGTGAGCGGAGCCCGCCCGCCATGCCGCAGCCCACGCTCGAGATCCGCGGCCAGCTCGCCCGCACCTACGACGACGTCTACACCCCGGCGGCCCTCGAAGCCCTGCGGGTGTTGGCGCCACTGGACCAGGAGCGACACGCCCTGATGGCCGCCCGCATCGAGCGTCGGTCGGCACGTGCTCGCGAGCATCGCCGGATCGACTTCCTCGCCCCAGCGGCGCGCGTCGGCCGCTCCGGGCTCACCGTGCAGCAGGCACGAGACGGCGAGTTCGAGGGCAGCGCCATCCCCGCTGATCTGCGGCGGCAGTGGATCCAGGGGACGGGCCCCGGCGCGCGTCCCCACGCGCCGGTCTCGCAAAACCTGCGGAACGTGTCCTACGCGCTGCTCTCGGGGGCCGATGGCTGGATGTTCGACGGCGAAGACGCGCTGGGACAGGTGTCCACGATGTCGCTCGATAACCAGCGGAGCCTGCGGCTCGCCATCCATCGCGACGAATCATTTCTGCGCGTCGCCGAGCAGGTGGCCGGCGAGATGAACCGGTGGGCCGAAGGCTTCTTCGGCCGCGCCACCATCCCGGACTGGCGGCGCCAGCTCGATTTCACCACGACGATCTTCAGGGCACGTGGCCTGCATCTCGACGACCGCCACGTTCGATGGAGCGACGGCACGGGCTTCTCGGCCTCGATCGTCGACGCGATGTTGTACATCGTGCACAACCAGCAGGCCCTGCGCGGTCGAGGCGCGTCGCTGGTGCTGTACCTCCCCAAGATCCAGACCGCCGAAGAGGCGGGCCTGTGGCACGACATCCTCACGGCCCTCGAGCAACACCTGGACCTGCCCGCGGGCAGCATCAAGACCTACGTGCTCGTCGAGCAGGTCGAGGCCTGTTTCCAGCTGATGGAGATCCGCGCCGCTCTCGGGCTCCGTTTCGTCGGCTTCAACACGGGGCGCTGGGACTACATCAACAGCGTGTCGGACGCGATGAGCTGGGACCCGGACTTCGTGAATCCCAACATCGACGCCATCACGATGACCTATGGCTACATGCGGCACTACGAGGACCGCGTGCGGCGCGCGGTCAACACGCCGGACCGGCTCGGTCAGTTCGCGCTGTGGCAGGGCGGCATGGAACCCAACATCCCGGTGGGCTCGCCCGCCGGCGTCGAGGCCGGGATGAAGCGGGCAGTGGCCGGGGCCGAACGCGAGCAGCGCGAGGGCGCCAGCGGCAAGTGGGTCGCCCACTGGAAGATGGTCCACATCG
>CAZLBU010000219.1:2357-4935 GCA_964557815.1 uncultured Bifidobacteriaceae bacterium
GCGTCGGGCAGGAGAACCAGCTCGGGCGGCCGTTCCCGCCTCTCACCTACACGCCGGCCGATGCCGACGGGCTGTTGCTCCTGGAGGCGGCCCCGCGCACCGTGCGCGGCACTCGCGATCTGCTGAGCGTGGCTATTCAGTACGGCAACGCGTTCGGCCAGGGCCTCCAGGCGGCCGCGCTCAAGCCCGCCGACTTCTTCGGCAACGACGACGTGCTCTACCTGATGGAGGACATGGCGACGGGAGAGATCCGATTGAGCATCCTCTGGGAATGGCTGCACAAGCAGGCCACCCTGACCGAGGGCGACGCGGCCACCGGCCTGCGGGCCGGCGATCGCTTCTCGCCGGCGCTCTTCGACCGCCTGCTCCGCGAGGAGTACGACAAGCTGCTCCACGCCAGCGATCGCGACGTGTACGACGTCTCGAAGGCGACGACCTTGCCCATCGCGCGGGCCATCGTCGAGGCCTACGTGACGGGTTCGCTGAAGCTGCCGTGGTACATCGACCTGCTGAACGCCAACCTGGACAACCACGACCTCGCGGAGGCCGAGCGGCGCATTCGTCGCCTGCTGGAGGCCTTCACGCGGGATGGCACCCGGCTGACCGAGAACCTGGACTGGGCCAGCGCTTAGCAGGTTGCCGGAAGCCCCAGGGACAAGGCAGAAGGCACAAGGCAGAAGGCGGAAACGCGTCCCCAGGCGATCTGCGACGTTCTGCCTTTTGCCTTCTGCCTTTTGCCTTTTGCCTTTTGTCCTGTCATCCGCTGAACCGCCAGGCCAGGCCGATCGCCATTGCCGCCACGAGCCCCGTGACGAGCTCGCGGATGCCGATGCGCATCGCGGTCGTGGCCGGCGCGGCCGGGCGCAGGTCCCAGGCCGCGCGCAGTGCCAGCAGCAGCGCGATCACGCCCACGGTCGGCGGCATCAGGCGCGCGAACGCGAGCCCCGCGGCGGCGGCCAGCGCGAGTGCGTGCGAGGCGGCAGGGCCGAACGTGCGCGGCGCCTCGCCGTGCAGCCGCTGCACCCGCTCGCGGACGGTGACGATGGCGGGGACCACGCGCACGAGCGCTGATGCCCAGAGGGCGAGCGCCAGCGGCCACCCCAGGCCGACGGCGATGCCTGCCGCGCACGCCACGCCGGCGAGTGCGGCCGCGCCCGCGATTTCGGGCGTCAGGCGCCGGCTTTCCCCCCGGCTGTCGAACCACAGTGTGACCAGCCCCAGCGGCGCGAGCGGAACTGCGACCGCCCAGAACGGATGCGCTGCGGTGACGAAGGCGCCCGCGACCGCAAGGCCTGCGGCGAGCAGGTAGCCGAGCGCGATCGCCCACGCCACGCGCGTCCGCGGTACGTGCCGCCGCCGCAGCGTGTCCTCGATGGCGACCTTGAGCGGCTGCCTGGATAGAAACAGCGCGAAGGCTGCCAACGCGAGCAGTGCCGTCGCCGCCGAGGGCACCGCCACCAGGGCAATGACGATGGGCTCGAACAGAAACCCCCAGCCGCCGTGCTCCACGGGCAGCAGCAGGGGGCGCAACCGAACCTTCGTGCCTTGAACCTTCGTGCTTTGGACTATCGCGCTCCCCCCGTCCGAACCTCCGGGTACGTGTACCCGAATTGATCCTTCATCTGGTCGAGGTAGGTCTTGTACTTCGTCGCGTCGAAATAGTACTTCCGCATCTCCGGCCGGTAGCGATCCATGGTCGCCTTGTTCATCCAGATGGCCGGCTGGTCGCTCTCGCGGATGAAGGGCGTGTACTTGCGCTGCTTCAGCTGCACGTTCTCGAAGTAGTCACGCGCCTGCTTCAGCAGCTCGGGGCGCAGCACGAGGTCGAGTGCGGTCAGCGCCTGCACGCGCGCGCCCGCGTTGATGCCCTTGTGCGCAATCGGCGTGGCCATCGGGATGGCGTTCGCCCAGTTGTGCCCCGGTCCCGCCTGGAAATTCGCCGGATAACTGAGCGACACGGTTGGCACGTTCCAGGTGACGTCGCCGATGTCGTCGGATGGACCGCCGAACTTCTCCTCGTCCGGGATGCGCTCGCGGCCACGGAGCGGGCCGATGGGGCCGGTGGCCAGGCCAGTCTCGGGCACCTCCATCACGCGCTGCGTGGCCTTCGCGAGCGTGATGTCCGCCTCGCTCCACTCGGGCAGGCCCACGTGCTGGATGTTCGCGTACATCGTCTCGGCGAGCGTGCGATTGGTGTGCCGCGGCCACGCGGTGCCCAGCACGCGCGACGACCACTTCGTGTTGGTCATGAGCGCCGCGCCCTCGGCCATCTTGTCGCCGATGTCCCACATGTTCTTCACCGAGTCGTAATCCGTTTCGCGGAAGTAGTACCAGACCCCGGCGTTCCGCGGCACGACGTTCGGCTGGTCGCCGCCGTTGGTGACGACGTAGTGCGTGCGCTGCGAGAGGCGCAGGTGCTCGCGGCGATAGTTCCAGCCGACGTTCATCAGCTCCACGGCGTCGAGCGCTGAGCGCCCGCGCCACGGCGCGCCGGCGCTGTGTGCGGTCTCGCCCTCGAAGGTGTACTCGACCGACACCAGTCCGCTGCCGCCGCCGTCGCCCCAGCTCGTCGAGAGGT
>CAZLBU010000220.1:0-1811 GCA_964557815.1 uncultured Bifidobacteriaceae bacterium
ATAGAGTACGGCCGCGACGGTCGCCGCACCCCGATGGCCCGTGAGATATCGCACGAGATAGTACGCGCCGGCGGCCGCGATCACGAACGACAGCAGGGCAACGGTGTTGTGCGTCGTGTAGGGATTCCGCGTCAGGGCCCAGACGGGCGCGCCGAGCGCGCCCTCCACCAGGTTCGGCTCCGAGAAGGCCAGCGCATTCCGCTGCGGGAAGAAGATGTTCGCCTGGTAGACGCCCTGCGGATCGGTCGTCAGCGCCTGGGCCACCCAGCTCACCACCCAGATGCTCCACCGCCCATCATCGGTGTTGATGCGGCCGACGCGGTCGACCTTGAAGGCCAGCGGGTAGGTGAGGACCGCCGTGATCGCGGAGGCACCGAGGATCACGGCCGCGGCCTCGGCGAGGCCCCGGAAACGCATGCGCGTCGTATGGTAGCATGCCCGGTCGGCCCACCTGCCTGATGGATCGTCTTCTCGAACTCACGTCTCTCGCCGAGCAATCCCACTTCTGGTTCCGCGGCTTCCGCTGGTTCATGCGGCCGCTCCTGGCGCGAGCAACGGCGGGCCTCGCGCGGCCGCGCATCCTCGATTGCGGGTGCGGGACCGGCACGAACCTGTCCATGCTCGACCCTTACGGGGAGGTGTTCGGGTTCGACCTCACCTGGCGCGGCCTGCAGTTCGCGCACGAGCGCGGCCGGCGCGGCATCGCCCAGGCCAGCATCGACGCCATCCCGTTCGCGTCGAACTCGTTCGACCTGGTGACCTCCTTCGACGTGTTCCAGACGCTGCCCGATCCGGTGGAGCGTGAGGCGGCCCGCGAACTGGCGCGCATCCTCAAGCCGGGCGGCGCCGCCGTGCTGAACTTCGCCGCGCTCGAGATGCTGAGGGGCGGGCACTCGGTGCTGGCCGAGGAGGTGCGGCGCTACAAGCCGGCGCAGGTCCGCCGCCTGCTCGAGGGAGCCGGACTGAAGGTGGAGCGCCTCACGTTCGCCTTTGCCACGACATTTCCGCTGATGCTGGCCGCGCGGGTCGGGCATCGGTGGCGCCGCCCAGGCGGGGAGGCGGAGGCCGCGGAATGGGAGATCACGGTGCCCGCGCCGCCCATCAACGGCGCGCTGACGCTCGCGCTCGGCGCCGAGGCGCTGGCCCTTCGCGTGCTCCCCATGCCATTTGGCTCGTCAATAATTTGCCTCGCCCGCAAGCCGCGCTAACCTGATTCGCGTCGTCATGACGCGCGTCGTGCCTGTGGCCCTGGCTGTGCTGGCCGGGATGGGGGCCTGGTTGTCCCTTGGCGTCCTCGCGATCGCCGATCCTGCGGGGCAGCTGCGTGTCGGTGTCCTCGCGCCCTTTTGGCTGCTGGTCCTTTTCCAGGTGATCGCCATCGGTGTGGTCGTGCTCGGCCGGGTGCAGGCCACCCGGCTGTGGCCCCTGACCCTCACGGCGTTCATCTGCCTGCCCTGGCTTCCCGGCCGCGTGCCCCCGGCGTTCCTCACCTGGTACGGACCGCTCGCGCGGCTGATCTGGGTGCTGGTCGTGCTGGGTCTGGCTGCCCCGGTTCTGGTGCGCAGGCGCCTGCACCACTGGTGCGGCGTCCCCACGCGAGCCCCGTGGCTGGCGATGACGGTCGCCGTCGTGGCACTCGGAGCCGGCGGCCTGGCCCTGCAGCAGCGCATGCCGGCCGGTGATGAGCCGCACTACCTGGTGATCACGCAGAGCCTCCTGCTCGACGGCGATCTCCGCATCGAGAACAACCACGCGCGCCACGACTACCTCGCTTACTTCGCCGGCGAGCTCCGGCCAGACTTCCTCCGTCG
>CAZLBU010000220.1:1821-4881 GCA_964557815.1 uncultured Bifidobacteriaceae bacterium
ATGGCGACCACCCAGCCGATCAACTTGCGCGACTCCTCCGTCGCGGCCTGGATGGCCAGATCTACTCTGTCCACGCGCCGGGCCTTCCGGTGGTGCTGGCCCCGGCGTTTGCCATCGCTGGATACGCGGGTGCCGTGGCCGCGATGATTGCTCTGGTGGCGTTCGGGCTGGCCCTGCTGTGGATGGCCGCCTGGGAGCTCACCGGCAGCGCCCGCGCCGCGTGGCTCGCGTGGGCGGCCACGGCGTTTTCGGCCCCCGGCTTCTTCCACTCGTTCGCGATCTACCCCGATGGCGTGGGGGCGGCCTGCACCGCGATGGCACTTCTGGCACTCGTCCGGCTGGACAACGGTCGTGGGTGGCCGGCCCGTCCGCACCTCGTCGCCCTGGGGGCGGCGCTCGCCCTCCTGCCGTGGCTGCACTCGAGGTTTGCCATCGTGGCGGGCGTGCTGGGCGCCGTGCTGGTCCTTCGGCTGCTTCCTCGTCCGGACCGATGGCGGTCCATCGCGGCCTTCGTGGCCGTGCCGATCCTGTCGGCCGCGGCGTGGTTCACGTTCTTCTGGGTCATCTGGGGCTCGCCCAATCCCTCAGCGCCCTATGGCTTCAGCATGCAGAGCAGCCTCGCGAACCTGCGGGCCGGGGTTCCAGGCCTGCTGTTCGACCAGCAGTTCGGCTTGCTGCCGAACGCCCCGATCTACTCACTGGCGCTGCCGGGCCTGGTCGCGATGGCGCGCGTGCGCCTCCGCCTCGCCGTCGAACTGGGGCTGCTGGCCGTGCTCTACACGGCGGCCGTCGCCTCGTATCCCATGTGGTGGGGTGGCTACAGCGCCCCGGCCCGATTTCTCGTCGTCATCCTGCCGATCCTCGCGCTGCCACTGGGCATCCTCTGGACGCGCGGCGGCGCCGGCGTGCGGGCAATGGCGCTTGTCCTGCTGACCGTGAGCGTGGCGATCACGCTGACCGAAGTGATGGTGGATCACGGCGGTCTCCTGTACAACGCTCGCGATGGCTTCAGCTTGCTGCTCGACTGGGCCAACCGCAGCGTGAACCTGCCGCTCGCGTGGCCCAGCCTGCACCGGACGACAGAAGGCGAGGCGCTGGAGACCGCGGCCACGTGGGCCCTCACGGGCGGTGCGCTTGGCGCGCTGGCGGTCTGGCTGTCCGCACGGCGATCCGCACAGGCATGGGTCTTCGCGAGCGCCTGGCTGGTGTTGACGGTGATGGTTTCCTTATCGCTCGTGTGGAAGGGGGAGAACTCGACCTTCACCCCGGCCTCCTCGGCTCTCGATCTCCTGCGCCACTGGCCAGAGCGATGGAACGGGATTGGGTGGCGCTCGCAGCCGTACGGGATGGTGCCGCTCGGCGACGTACCCCAGCAGCTGAGGCTGGCCAGCACCGTCAGAGGACCGCGCAACCCCGACGCATCGGCACTGCTGGCGATGCCCCTGGTCCCGGCCGGCGATTACGAGATTGCCCTGGAAGGAGGGGCCCATCCGTCGGGCACGATCAGCGTGTCCGTTGGGCGGACCCAGCAGATCCTGGACGTGATTGACCTGAACGGGCGCGAGAGCGGGCTCACGGGGCTCATCGTCCAACTGCCGGTCCACGTGCACTCCCTCACCATCCGGGGTGACGAGGCGGCCCAGCGGTCGGTGCCCCGGCTGACCTTGCGGCCGAAGAGCGTGTTCGAACCCGGCCGGCGGGCCGAAGGGCAGGCCCTTCGCGCATCCCGTTACGGCCCGGTCCGGATCTTCTTCCTGGACGACAACACCTACATGGAGCGGTCGGGATTCTGGACGCGCGGGTCGTCGACCGCGTCCCTCATCCTGGATGCCCGGAGGCCCGACGGCGATGGGCGAGACCTGCCTGTCGTGCTCGTGGTGCGGGCCGGCGCCCTGGCGACGACGGCCGAGTTCTCGGTGGGAGCGTGGACCGAACGCGTCGAGCTCTCCGCGCGCAGCGAAGCGACGGTAACGCTGCCGCCTCGCGGCGAGGCTCCGAACTGGCAGGTGAGGATTCGAAGCGGGCCCGGCTTCCGGCCCTTCGAGCACGATCCCGGCAGCCGAGACGTGAGAAATCTGGGCGTCCGGGTCGAAATCCGATAGCTCCGGCCCGAACCTCGGAACCCCCGAACCCCCGAACCCCAGAACCTAGAACCTAGAACCTGACGACCCCCGTGAAGTAGAGCCCCTTGAACGTGAGGGAGCCGGTGTCCCGGTCGGCCTGGTAGAAGACGTCCACGGAACGATATCCAACCGTCGCGCCGACGTTGTTGGTGAAGTTCACGGTGCCGTAGATGTCGAAGTCGGTGTACTCGCCGTCGTAGTCCTCGCTGAGGTTGTCGGGGACGCGAAAGAACGACAGTTCGCCGCCGATGGCGACGTTCTTCGTGACGTAGCCGCGGCCAACGAAGCCGATGGTCGGGATGGGGGCGACCGCGGTGGTGAACTCCTCGCCAATCGGGCTCTGCAGCTCCACGCGCACGTCGGTGTATTTCGCGTCGAGCAGGACCCCGGCAAACCCGCGGTTCCGGTAGATGAAGTCGTACTCGTAGCCGAAGCGGAAGGTGTTGTACTGCGCGGTCGTGCTGACGGGCAGGCCCACGCGGTACCGCTGGCCGTTGAACACGAACTCGCGCTGGAGGGTGACCGCGTCGGTCAGGTATTCGACGGGCAGGTACTCGAACCTGAACTTGTGCTTCATGGCCGGGCGGAGCACCACATTCAGGCGGCCCAGGTTCTTCTTGGCGATGCCCAGGTCCTCCACCAGGTTCACGTCGGTGCCGAGGATGCCCAGCGATTCCGAGTTCACGATGAGGCCCGGCGTGGCGTTCCACCAGCCGTAGGACGCCTCGACGTGATAGTCCTCCCCGACGGCGGCTTCCATCGGCGGCCGGAACTGGGCCAGCGCCGGAAGCGCCCCCGCCCCGAGCATCGCCACCGCCATTGCGCCCACCCGCCACGCCGCCGACAGCCGCACGATTCCCCTCTGTGCCATGACAGTCTCACCTGGCCCCGAAGATTGTTGCCGTTTACCGTATCGGCCGTTGACCAACGGCCCTTT
>CAZLBU010000221.1:0-2337 GCA_964557815.1 uncultured Bifidobacteriaceae bacterium
GGCCAGGTTGGAAATGATGTTTCGCTCGGATTCGACCCGCCAGCCCCGGTCGAGTTCGAGCGACACGCTGGTCTCTTGGATCGGCACGACGCTGCCCCTGGCGAGCGCGACGTGCACCTCGAACGCCTGACCCGGCACAACAGATCCCATCACTGGCGGGGGCCTGAACGGGCTGGCCGGCCCTGCGCCGTCCGGTGGGTCCGGGGGCTGGGCCTCGGCGACGAGCTCCAGCCCGAGTGCCGTGTTGATGGCCATCTGGAACTGCTCGATCTTCCGCGCGAGGATCCGCGCGGCGTCCGGATCGCTGTTCAACTCGCGGTGAGCCACACGGGTCGCCGCGAGACCGCGCGCGAGGACGGGCACGATGGCCGACGGATCCCGGCCGTCGAACGAGCGAATGGCCTCCTGCACCGCCGCGTCGATGGGCTGGAGCAGCCTAGCGACGCCGGCCGGCTCGGGACGGCCCAGCGCCCGAAAAATCCCCGGGATGGTCGTGTCGATACCCTCGAAGAACCCGTCCTCGCGGCCTCCGGGGACCGTGACCGCGTCGATTCGTTGGTAGTAGCTGATCACCGGCCCCTGCGTCCGCACGAGGCGACCACCGTTCTGCGACCGCTGAAAGCTCAGCCCCGTGCGCGCGACGTTGTCGAACGAGTCGGCCAGCCACGGGCTGTACTGCCCCGTGTCCACGCGGACGGTCCAGTCCTCGTCCTGCCGCATGCCCCCGATGTAGAGCTTTCTCGCCTGCCAGGGTCGGAGGCCCGCCTGGATCTGCTCCGGAAACATCGTCGGATCCGCCGCCGCCTCGAAGGCCTGCTGCGTCAGCAAGCCGGCCGTCTGATGGTTGCCGTGGCCATCCCGCTGGTTCCCCTGGAACCGCGACACGATGACGAGCGGGCGCTCGGTCCGGATGATCCGGACCACGTCGCGGAGGACGTTCTCGCGGCCCCATTTGTCGAAGGCCTCTTCGAGGCGCTTTGAGAACCCGTAGTCCACGACCGACGTGAAGTACTGCTGGTCCACGCCGTAGTAGCGGTTCGACACGGCCAGCTCCTCCGTGCGAATGAGGCCGAGCGCGTCGAAGAGCTGGGGGCCGAGCGCGTTGTCACCCGCCTCGCCGCGCGTCAGCGTCAGCAGCGACACGCGTGCCCCCAGCCCGCGGCTCGCCAGCGCCAGCATCCCGCCGTGCTCATCGTCCGGATGCGCCGTCGTGTGCATGAGGCTCGCGGTCGTCGCGAGCTTCTGCAGCCAGTGCCACGTGCCCGCGGCGCCGGTGTCCAACACCGAGAGGGCCGCGCCTGGAGCAGCGCCGAGACTGGCGGCGACGCCGAGGACGCAGAGGAGAGCGCGCATATGACTCCGTTCAACACAGGTGCCGCAGATGGCGCAGAGGCCGCAGATGACGCAGATTACACAGATTCTTCGGGGAATTCATTCTCGCGTCGTTTGAGTACCTCTCTGAAGGGCGTGGGCGGGGCAGCCTTCGCTGCCGGGCCTCTGGACCCTTGCTCCGGCCATCTGCGTCATCTGCGGCCTCTGCGTGATCTGCGGCATCTGCGTTGCGTATCATGCCCTCCATGTCCCGGACCCGCTTCGCCACCCCCGCCCTGCTCGTCGGCGTGGCTGCCCTTGCCATCGGCGTTGCCGGCATGGCCCAGGCGCCGGTCTCAAGCGCGCCCATCTACGACATCGTCGTTCGCGGCGGCCGCGTGCTGGACGGCATGGGCAATCCCTGGATTCGCGCCGACGTCGCCATCCAGGACGGGCGGTTTGCCGCCATCGGCCGTGTCGATGGGCGAGGGCGCCAGGAGATTGACGTGAGCGGCCGCTACGTCTCGCCCGGCTGGATCGACATGATGGATCAGTCCGGCTGGGTGCTGCCCACGAGCGGCCTGGCTGAGAACAAGCTGCGCATGGGCGTTACCACCGCCATCGGCGGCGAGGGAGGGACGCCGGTGCCCGCCGAACGAGTGGCCGACTACTTCGCCGGGCTCGAGAAGACCGGCATCAGCATCAACTTCGGCAGCTACTTCAGCGAGGCGCAGGCGCGCACGGCCGTCCTCGGCAACACCGCGCGGGCACCGGGCGCCGACGAACTCGCGCGCATGCAGGCGATTCTGGACACCGCAATGCGCGCCGGCGCGATGGGCATGACCACTGCCCTCATCTACCCGCCCGGCAGCTTCGCAAAGACAGAGGAGCTGGTCGAGATGGCAAAGGTGGCGGCCCGATACGGTGGCACCTACGCGAGTCACATCCGCGACGAGGGCCCGGGGCTGCTGGCCGCCATCGACGAGGCCATCGCCATCGGCGAACGCGCGGGCCTGCCGGTGGAGA
>CAZLBU010000221.1:2374-4865 GCA_964557815.1 uncultured Bifidobacteriaceae bacterium
TCTTCCACCTGAAGGTGGCGCACAAGTCGGGGTGGGGCACACGGATGGCGGAAGCGGGGCGTGCCATCGAGGCTGCCCGCGCCCGGGGAGTGGACGTCGCCGCCGACATGTACGTCTACACAGCCGGGGGCACGGGCCTCGAAGCCACCATCCCCTCGTGGGCGCAGGAAGGCGGCAGAGGCGCGATGCTGCAGCGTCTCGCGAATCCCGAGACCCGTGCGCGGCTCAAGCGCGAGATCGCATCGGGCGTGCCAGGCTGGTCCAACCTGGTCGAGGCCGCGGGCGGGTGGGGCGGGGTCGTTCTGTCCAACGCCCAGAATCCCGAGGACGCGCGCTTCGAGGGACAGAGCCTCGAGGCCATCGGGAAGGCCTGGGGCAAGGATCCGGCCGACGCGGCCTTCGACCTCGTCGCACAGGGGAACGGCCGCGTGATGGCCATCTTCCACATGATGAGCGAGCCCGACATCGAGACGGCGCTCCGCTTCCCGTGGACCAGCATCGGCAGCGACGCCGGTGCCGCGGCCACCGAGGGAGGGCAGGACCCCACCGGGCTGACACACCCGCGCGCGTATGGCAACTTCCCCCGCGTGCTTGCGCGCTACGTGCGGGAGCGCCACGTGCTGACGCTCGAGGATGCCATCCGGAAGATGACCTCCTGGCCGGCCACGCGACTGCGTCTCCACGGGCGCGGCGCCATCCGCGAGGGCGCCTGGGCCGACGTCGTCGTGTTCGACGCGGCCGCGATCGAGGATCTGGCGTCGTACGACGCGCCGACGCGGTCGCCTCGCGGCATCGATTACGTCCTCGTGAACGGGCAGATTGTCATCGACCACGGCCGCCATACCGGCGCGCGCCCGGGACGAGTGTTGTACGGACCGGGCCGCGGCGTGCTACAGTCCGCGACACCGTGACATCGTCCGTTCCTCCGCCACATCCGCCCGCCGAAGCTGCGGACGCCCAGCTCGTGCGGGCCATCGGCCTCTGGGGCGCCACCCTGCTCGTCATCGGCAGCGTCCTCGGTTCCGGCATCTTCCTGACCACCGGGATCATGTTCCAGGAGCTGCCCTCCGTCACCCTGGTCCTCGTGGCCTGGACGGCGGGCGGCCTGCTGGCCATGGCCGGCGGCCTCACCTACGCCGAGATGGGGTCGATGTTCCCGCGCTCCGGCGGCCTCTACGTGTTCCTGAGCGAGGCGTACGGGCCCGTGCTCGGCTTCCTCTTCGGGTGGGCATGCCTCCTCGTCATCCTGACCGGCAGCGTGGCTGCCGTCGCCGTCGGATTCGCGGAGTATTTCAGCTACTTCGTGCCGTCACTCGGGACCGATCGCGTGCTGATGGCGATGGAGATGCCGTGGGGGCCGTGGAGCCTCAGCGCGGGCCAGCTCGTGGCCGCCGCCTCCGTCATCGTCATCACCGCCATCAACTACGCCGGCATCCGGCAGGGCAACGTCGTCAACACCGTGCTCACCGTGGTGAAGATCGGCGGCCTCGTCGCGATTCCGCTCCTGGCCATCGCGCTCGGGCAGGCCGAGCCGGCCTACACGCCCGTCGTGCCGGAGAGCGTCGTGCGCCCGCTGGCCTCCTTCGGCGTGATCATGATCGCGGTGATGTGGACCTATGAAGGCTGGTACTACGTGGCCTTCGCGGCCGGCGAGGTCGCCAACCCGGCCCGGAACGTGCCGCGCGCGCTCATCCTCGGCACGCTCATCCTGACGGCCATCTACGTGGCCGTGAACCTCGCGTATGTCTACTCCCTGAGCATCGAGGAGATGTCGGGGGTGACGCGCATCGCCGAGAAGGTCGTGACGGCCCTCGTCGGTCCCGTGGGCGCCGGGCTCGTCGCCGGCAGCGTCGTCATCTCGACCTTCGGGTGCAACATCGCGGGCATCATCGCCTCGTCTCGCGTGTGTTTCGCGATGGCCGCGGACGGGCGCTTCTTCCCGGCGGCCGCGAAGGTTCATCCGGTGCACCGCACCCCGCACGTGGCGCTTCTCATCACGAGCGCCTGGTCGGTGCTGTTGACGCTCAGTGGGGGCTACGAGGCGCTGTTCACGTACGTGACGTTTGCGTCGGTGCTCTTCGGCACCCTGGGCGGCGTCGCCATCTTCGTGCTGCGGGCCCGACGTCCCGATGCGCCGCGTCCGTACCGGGCGCTTGGATACCCCATCATCCCGGCGCTCTACGTGCTGGGATCGTTCGCGCTGGTGTGGAACACGTTGATGGAGCGTCCGACCGCGTCGATTGCCGGCCTCGGCCTGGTCGCCCTGGGGCTGCCGTTCTACTTCTACTGGTCCAGACGGTAGGTTCTGGGGTTTCTCAGGTTCTGGGGTTCTGAGGTTCTGGGGTTCTGAGGTTCTGGGAGTTCGGGATTTGGAGCGCCGGGCCTTCAGGCCCGGCGTCGTCCGCCGAGGCTGAAGCCTCGGCGCTCCGTCCGTCAGCCGCGCACCCGTTCGCACCTGCCCGCACCCGTTCGCACCTGCCCGCACCCGTTC
>CAZLBU010000222.1:0-4836 GCA_964557815.1 uncultured Bifidobacteriaceae bacterium
TGGGCGGCACTCACGTGCCGTGGGCCTCGCGGCTTCGCGGCTCGGTGGGCGGCGCCTTGCGCCGTGGGATCCCTCCGACCGCGAGCGCGACCCCAACCGAGCGAAGCGAGGCCTGCCGAGCGCAGCGAGGCCCCTGCCGAGCGCAGCGAGGCCCGCCGAGCGTCAGCGCGGCCCCTGCCGAGCGCTGCGAGGCCAACTGCCAGCGCCCTACTTCTCCACCGGGTAGTCCTTCCGCGACCACTCCTCGAAGGACCCGTCGTACAGCAGCACCTTGTAACCCAGCGATCGCGCGGCAAGGATGACCTGCGTGGCCTGCTGCCCGATGTGGCAGTACGCGACGACGGTGTCACCGGGCTCCACGCCCGCACTCGCGAACAGCTCTTGCAGCTCTGCGGCGGGACGCAGGCGGTTGGCCGCGTCCACCGTGTCGCCGAACGGCACGTTCCCGGCGCCCTGGATGTGGCCGGTCTTGTGCTTCGCGTTCGGTCCGCCGCCTGTTTGCGTGCCGTTGTAGAAGCCCGCGTTCCGGCCATCGACGATCGCGATGCCGCGCGCCGAGAGGCTGGCCTTCACGAACTCCGCGTCCACGATGAGGGGGCGGACCGTCAGCGGCGCGAGCGTCCCGGTTCGCGCCGGCGGCACGTCGGTGGACACCGGATGCCCGGCCTTCACCCACGCTTCGAGGCCGCCGTCGAGCAGAGAGGAGCGATCCCCCAACCCGGCGTAGTCGAGCGTGAACATCACACGGGCCGTGGGCGAGACGAACGGGTTCTCGCGCCCGAAGTAGAGGACGATGCGCGAGGTGTTCGAGATGCCGAGGGAGGCGAGGCGCTGCCGCAGGTCCTCGGGCGGCAGCATCTGCAGCGTGAGGCCCCCCGGCGAACGGTCCGTGACCGCGAGGTCCTGGTAGTTGAGGTACCGTGCGCCGGGAATGTGCCCCGCGTCGTACTCGGGCCTGGGCCCGACGTGCAGAAGCACGAGATCCGGATCGTCGAAGTGCTGCGCGAGCCATGCGGGGTGCACGAGGAGGCGCTCGCGCGTCTCCGGCGCCTGGGCATGCACGCTCCCGGCGGTCAGCAGCAGGGTGAGGGCGAGTGTCTTGTAGGCCATCGACAGAAGAGTGGCCGTGGTTTTGTCGAATGTCAACAACAGTCGCGCGTTCCGCCGGGACGAGCCGAGGGACGGGCCGGCCGGCGTCAGCCGGCAGCCGCGTCCTGCTCGCGGGCGCGCTCGTAGACGGCCACCATGCGCGCGTAGCTCCGGAGCACGGGCTTCTCTATCAGCTTCCCGCCGACCACCAGCAGGCCCGTATCGCCGGCGGCGAAGGCGTCGAGCACCCTGCGCGCGTGCGCCACGCTGGCCTCGTCTGGCGTGAAGGCGCGGTTGAGATCCGCAATCTGCTTCGGGTGAATCGCGCCCTTCCCCGTGAAGCCGAGCTCGGCCGAGAGCGCGGCCTCGCGGAGCATGCCCTCGCGATCCTCGAGATCCAGGAACGGGACGTCGATGGCGTCCACGCCGGCCGTGGCCGCCGCGTGCACGACGCGTGACCGCGCGTACTGCAGCGCCATCCACGTGCCCTTGCAGCGCAGGTCCGCCGCCATGTCCACGCCGCCGAAGAACAGCGCCTCGATGCGGTCGCTCGCCTGCGCGACGTGATGCGCGGCTTCGAGCGCCTCGTTCGTCTCGATAATCACGTGCAGCCGCGTGTCCTTCCGGTACTCGTCCAGCAGGTCCGACAGGTTCCGCACCTCCTCGGGCCCTTTCACCTTGGGCAGCATCACGGCTTCCACGCGGCGGGGGCACCCGAGCAGGGCCTGCACGTCCGCCATCCCGTCCAGCGTGCGCAGGCAGTTGAGACGGATGATCCGCTCCACGCGCCCCGGTCCCTCGGCGGCCGGCAGGTTGGCGAACGCCGCCTCGCGCGCCGCCGCCTTGTCCTTCGGCGCCACCGCGTCCTCGAGGTCCACGCAGACGATGTCAGTGCCGCTCCCGAGGGCTTTCGGGAACATGTCCGGACGGTTGCCGGGGGCGAAGATGAAAGTGCGGCGCGGGCGGATCGGGCGGTCGGCGGCGGTCATCGCGTGGAGTGTAGCGGATAACCATGGCGCCGCGTGCCCATCGGCGATTGCCGATTGGCGATTGAGCGATTCATTGGGCGATTGGTGATTGAGGCAGTGGGTCATTCGGATTGGCCCAATGCCGCAATGGCCCATTGCGCCTACTGAATGGCGCAGTGCCCAAGTCGCTCAATCACCCAATGAATCGCTCAATCATCAATCGGCAATCATCAATGGACGCCCGCCCGGATGCATAATGCGCCCATGTGCGACTTCGCCTCCACCCCGCACGACCACCATGCCTCACCCGGTTCCGACGGCCAGGCCGAAGGCTTCGGATTCCTCGTGGACACGCCCGAGATCCGCGCGCTCGTGGCCGAGACCGTGCGCCTCGCCGCCGCCATGCCGGACACAGCGGCCCGCGTCGAGGCGCTCAAGCCCGCCTTCGCGAAACTGCTGGCGGCGGACGGCTGGCTGCCGGACGACTACGCGTCGCCCGACACGACGAGCGGCATGGGCGGCGGCATCGGGCAGTACGCCCTCTACCGCGCCGAGGACGGCTCGCTATGCCTTTTCTCGCTGGTCATCCCCGCCGGCGCCGAGACGCCGGTCCACGATCATCTCGCGTGGGGGCTCATCGGCGTTTACCGCGGCCGCCAGGACGAAACCGTGTATCGCCGCCTGGACGATGGCACGGAGGAAGGACACGCCCGCCTCGAGGTGGCGCGCCGCCGGACGATGGAGACGGGCGAGTTCTACGCGCTGCTGCCGCCGCGCGATGACATCCACTTCGTGAAGACGGTGTCGGACGTGCCCTCCATTTCCATCCACCTGCTGGCCAACGACACGGCGTGCGTCTGGCGCCACCGGTTCGATCCGGCCGCGGGTACGGTTCGAGCGTTCCGGTCCGGCTACAGCAACGCGGTGTGCCCGGAGGACACGCCGCGGAAGTGAGAAGTGAGCGTCAAGAAATGAGAAGCGAGAAGTGAGACGCGAGGGGAACAGAACGGTCTCGCGCCCTGATCTCAGCGCCTCCGTCCCGCGGCCTTCTTCGCGCCGCGGCGTGCGGGCGCCTTCTTCACGGAGGCCCTCTTCGCGGCCGCCTTCGTCGCCGGCCGCTTCTTCCCTGCGGGCTTCGTCGCCGGCAGCGTCTTCCTGCCCCCCTTCGCCGAGACTGCGGCGCGCGTGCCCGCCTTCCGGCCTGAGGCCTTCCGGCTCCCGGCGCGTCTCTTTCCACTCCCGGCAGCGCCTTTTTCGCTCCCGCTCGCGGACTCCACACTCCCGACACTCCTCTCGTACGCGCCCTCCATCGCCGGCGCCCACTGCTCGCCGTCCGGCGACACCTCCATCAGGAACGAGTAGCGGCCCGGTGTGCCGATATCGAAGACGCTCCGGCAGTAGCCGCCCTGCGGCATGTCCGAGACCAGGACCAGCCGATCGCCGTCGAAGCGGCCCCGGAAGTGCGACGCGCTGCCGCCCATCGTGTCCCACCAGGTCATCCCGTATTCATCAGCGGCGGGGTCGTACCAGAACACGCCGTGCCCGGCGAAGTTCCGCGTGCCGTTCCGGATTTGCGCGTACTGCTGCATCACGGCGAAGCCGTCGAGAATCCACGAGTTGACCACCTCGCCCACGGCTTGCCCGCCAGCGGGGTCCCACGGCGCCGGATGCACCGTCTCGGGCCCCGTCCACTCGCCCACCAACGCTTCCAGGCGCTTGTGAGGATCACCAGGCTTCGGCATTTCCATGTCGCACCTCCCTCGGGAACCGTGACCGTAGCACACATCGGCCGGGTTGGGGGAACCTCCTGCGGCGGACTACAATCGTTCCCGCCCTTCATCCCTCGATTCCTCATCTCATGACCAAGAAGATCAGCGACACCATCCTCGACACCATCGGCCACACGCCGCTCGTCCGCCTCAACCGCCTGACCAAAGGTCTGGTCGCGGCCGACGTCCTGGCCAAGGTCGAAACCTTCAACCCCGGGAACTCCATCAAGGACCGCATGGCCCTCAAGATGATCGAGGACGCCGAGCGGGACGGCCGGCTGAAGCCCGGCGGCACGATTATCGAGGGCACGTCGGGCAACACCGGCATGGGCCTGGCCATCGCCGCCGTGGTCAAGGGCTACAAGTGCATCTTCACCACCACCGACAAGCAGTCGAAGGAGAAGGTGGACGCCCTCCGCGCCTTCGGCGCCGAGGTCATCGTCTGTCCCACCGACGTGGATCCCGAGGACCCGCGGTCCTACTACTCCGTGTCGTCGCGCCTGGAGCGAGACACTCCGAACAGCTGGAAGGCCAACCAGTACGACAACCCGTCAAACGCACAGGCCCATTACGAGCAGACGGGCCCCGAGATCTGGGAGCAGACCGACGGCGCGGTGGATCACCTGGTGGTCGGCGTCGGCACGGGCGGCACGATTTGCGGCGTCGGCCGGTTCCTGAAGGAGCAGAAGCCGTCCGTCAGGGTGTGGGGCATCGACACCTACGGCTCGGTGTTCAAGAAGTACAAGGAGACCGGCATCTTCGACAAGCACGAAATCTACCCGTACATCACCGAAGGCATCGGCGAGGACTTCCTGCCGAAGAACGTCGATTTCAGCGTCATCGATCAGTTCGAGAAGGTGACCGACAAGGACGCCGCGCTCATGACCCGGCGCATCGCGCGCGAGGAGGGCATCTTCGCCGGCAACTCCGCCGGGTCGGCCATGGCCGGGCTGCTGCAGCTGCGCGACCGCTTCCATGACGACGATGTCATCGTCGTCATTTTTCACGAC
>CAZLBU010000223.1:0-4812 GCA_964557815.1 uncultured Bifidobacteriaceae bacterium
CGACGACACCGTCGAGATCCGCCGCCGCGCGGAATCCATCGTCATCGGCAGCTGCCCGGACTTGACACGACACCACATGGAGGTGCGGGGGCTCGGCCTCATCAACATCCGCGACCTGTTCGGGGTGGCGTCCACGCGGACGTCGAAGCGCATCGAGCTGGTCGTGCAGCTCGAGCGGTGGGACGAGACGCGCGAGTATGATCGGCTCGGCCTGGACGAGGAGCACGTCGACCTGCTGGGGCTGAAGATCCCGCTCGTCCGCATGCCCGTCGCGCCGGGGCGGAACCTGGCCACGCTCGTGGAGGTCGCCGCCCGCAACCAGCTCCTGCGCGCGCGCGGCATCAACGCCGCCCGCCGGCTGGCCGCGCGACTCGACGCGTCGCTGGTGTCGGCACCAGGGCCCCTCGACGACGATCGCGATGACGACGAGGGCGACGTGGGAGACGTGCCATGAAGCGGGTCTCCCGGGGACAAGCGGCCCGCTCCACGCGGTTCATCGTGCTGACGGGCCTGTCCGGCGCCGGCAAGTCGCAGGCGATCCGCGCGCTGGAGGATCTCGGCTACTACTGCGTCGACAACCTGCCGGTCACGCTGCTGCCCTTCATGGCCGAGTTCGCGCGCAAGCACGGCAACGAGCACGACCGCATCGCCGTGGTCATCGACGTGCGCGAGCCCCGTTTCGTCAGCGATTTCCCGCGCGTCTTCCGCGCGCTGCGCCAGTCGCGCGAGACCTCGCCGAGTGAGTACCGTTGAATACGTGCTTGGACATGGCCGTTCCTCATCTTCCTCGAGGCCAGCCAGGCCGAGCTCGTCCGGCGGTTCTCCGAGACCAGGCGCCCGCACCCGCTGGCCCCCGACCGGCCCGTCACCGAGGGCCTGGCCGAGGAGCGCGCGACGCTGCGCGCCATCCGCGGCATGGCCGATACGGTCATCGACACCTCCTCGATGAACGTGCACGAGCTCCGGCAGCGGCTGCTCCACATCGTCGCCGGCCGCCGGCAGGCCTCGACCCTGGTCCTGACCTTCCTGAGCTTCGGCTTCCACTACGGCGTGCCGCCCGAGGCCGACCTCGTCTTCGACGTGCGGTTCCTGAAGAACCCCCACTGGGTCCCGACGCTGCGGCCCAAGACCGGGCGCGACCGCGCGGTGGCCGCCTACATGCGCCGCCAGCCGATGACCGGGCGCCTCCTCGCGCGCCTCGCCTCGTTCCTGCGGTTCCTCGTGCCGCAATACGTGGAGGAGGGCAAGGCCTATCTCACGGTCGCGGTGGGGTGCACCGGGGGGCGGCACCGCTCGGTGTTCATCGCCGAGGCGCTCAAGCGCGAGCTGGCGGGCCTCAAGAACGTCACGACGAAGGTGCGCCACCGCGACATGGGGAGGCAGGCATGATTGGCATCGTGGTCGTCACACACGGCCAGCTGGCCACCGAGCTGGTCAACGCGGCGGAGACGATTGTCGGGGACCTCCCGCAGTTCACGGCCGTCTCGATCGGCTGGCACGAGGACGTCCAGGATGCGCGCGACGACATCCAGGCGGCGATCGCCCGGGTGAAGCGCGCGGACGAGGGCGTGCTGATCGCCACCGACATGTTCGGCGGCACGCCCTGCAACCTCGCGATGACCTTCCTGGCGAAGGACCAGGTCGAGGTCGTCACGGGCGTCAACCTCCCGATGCTGATCAAGGCGGCCAGCCTCCGCGAGGCCGGCGCCCTCGCCGACGTCGCGCGGCAGCTGTGCGAGCACGGCCGCAGCGCCATCTGGGTGGCCACCGACCTGCTGGAGGGCTCGTCGCCGGGTTTCCCCGGCGCGACGGGCTCGGCGGGATGACCTCCCGCGATGTCGTTGTGCCGAACCGCCTCGGCCTGCATGCCAGGGCCGCGGCGAAGTTCGTGCACGCCGCCACGCGGTTCCACTCGCGCATCCTGGTCAGGCGCGACAGCCGCACCATGGATGGCAAGAGCATCATGGGCGTCCTGCTGCTCGCGGCGGCACAGGGGACGACGATCGTGATCTCGGCCGAGGGCCCGGACGAGGAGGCGGCGGTGGACGCCCTGGCGGGCCTGGTTTCGTCGGGGTTCGGGGAGGACACGTGGAGCGCCTGACCGGCATCGGCGTCTCACCGGGGGTGGCCGTGGGCCGCGCGGTGGTGCTCACCCAGCCCTCGGAGGTCGTGCGGTTCCCCATCCCGCCCGAGCGGGTGGATCGCGAGCTCGCGGCCATTGAGCACGCGGTGGAGCAGTCGCGCCGCCAGCTGCAGGATATCCGCGCGCGGCTCGCCTCGGGGCCCGCGCGCGACATGGCGCCGCTCTTCGACGCGCAGCTGCTGATGCTCGACGACCCGCTCCTGGTCGGCCGCGCCCGGCAGATTGTGCGCGACGAGCGCGTGAACGCGGCGTGGGCCGTGCACCGCGCCTACGAGGAAGTGCGGCAGCACTTTACCGCGATGGAGGATCCGTACCTGCGGGAACGCGAGACCGACATCGCGGACGTCTCGGGGCGCCTCAGGATGAACCTCCGCCACCGTGGCGTCGGCCTGCGGGAGTTGCTGAGCGAGATCGACGGGCCGTCCATCCTGGTGGCCGACGAGCTGACGGCGTCGCTCGCCGCGCAGCTGGACTGGACGCGCGTCCAGGGGTTCGCCACCGATGCCGGGAGCCGCACCTACCACACGGCCATCCTGGCCCGCTCGCTCAAGGTGCCGGCCGTCGTCGGCCTTCACGATCTCTCCAGCCGCATCGCCGCGGGGACCCCCATTGTCCTCGACGGCACGACCGGAGAGGTGGCCGTGGACCCGGAGCCATCCGCCATTGACGCCGCACGCCGCCGGGCGGCCCGCTCACGGCGCGGCGCGCCCCGGGCCCCCTCGGTACAGGCACCCGTCTCCACCGCCGATGGCGTGCGTATCCGCATCGACGCGAACATCGAGCTCGTCGAGGATCTGCCGTTCCTCCAGGAGTTCGGCGCGGAGGGGATCGGCCTTTATCGCTCCGAGTTCCTCCTGTCCGGACGCACCCTGGAGGGCGCCACCGAGGACGTGCAGTACCACGCCTATTGCAGCCTGGTCGAGCAGGTGGCACCGCGGCCGGTCACGATCCGGACCTTCGACCTGGACGAGCGGCACACGGGCCTCGGCCGCGCGCCGGAACGCAGCCGTGCGCGCCCCGGCCTGCGCGGGCTGCGCCTGGGCCTGGCGCATCCCGAGGTGCTCGGCACGCAGCTCCGCGCGCTGGTCCGGGCGTCGGCTCGTGGGCCGCTGCGCATCATGTTCCCGTTCGTCACCGGGGTCGAGGAGATGCGACAGGCGCGCGCCATCTTCGAGGGGATTTGCCACGACCTCGGCGCGGCGCCCGTGCCGCTCGGCGCCATGATCGAAACGCCCGCCGCGGCGCTCATCAGCGACATGCTGGCCCGCGAGGTGGACTTCTTCACCATCGGCACGAACGACCTCATCCAGTACACGCTGGCGGTGGACCGGACGGACGATCGCCTGTCGGATCTGTACGAGCCGCTGCATCCGGCGGTCCTCCGCCTGATCCGGGTGGTCAGCCGCGCGGCGCGGCGGCACCAGGTTCCCGTGTCGCTGTGCGGCGAGATGGCCTCGGATCCCGCGATGGTGGGGCTGCTCGTGGGCCTCGGGCTCACGGCATTCAGCATGACGCCGGGGGCCATCCCCCTCGTGCGCCGCGTGATCGAGGAGCTGCGCGTTGAAGAGGCGCGGCGCCTGGCCAGGCACGCACTGCGGCTGTCCACGGCAGCGGAAGTGGAGCAGTACCTGTTCGACGCCCTCGCGGCGTCGGCGGGGGAGTCGTCGCGGCGCTAGCCGCGCGCGTACGAAGGCATGTTCCGCGCCCTCCGGGGCGCGGAGGAGATGGAGAGCGCGGTATGCATCGAGTGGAGAAGCCCTGGGGCTACGAGCTGTGGTGGGCGAGGACCGACCGTTACGTGGGCAAGCTGATTCACGTGAACAAGGGTCACGCCCTGAGCCTGCAGTATCACAACCGGAAGGACGAGACGATCTTCGTCCACAGCGGGAAGATCCTCTTCGAGATGAAAGAGGGCGACGCGCTCAGGCAGCGCGAGATGGGCCCGGGCGACGCCGTTCACGTCACCCCGCCCACCGTGCACCGCATGACGGCGCTCGAGGACAGCGACATCTTCGAGGTCTCCACGCCGGAAACCGACGACGTCGTGCGGCTCGAGGATCGGTACGGACGCAGCTGACAGCGACGGCCCTCGTCGGGAGTCGGGAGTGGCAAGTCGGAAGCACGCTGGCCAGCAAGGCAGGGGGTCCCTGCGGCTCCCGACGCCCGTTCCCGACTCCCGACTTGATCAGAACGGAATGTCGTCGTCGGTGACGGCCGCCGGCTCCTTCATCGGATCCTGGTAGCCGCCCATCTCGCCGCGATCGCCACGGTCCGCACCGCGGCCGCCGCCGCCGAGCAGGACGATGCGGTCGGCCTTGATCTCGGTGGTGTAGTGTTTCTGCCCGTCCTTCTCCCACTGGCGCGTCTGGAGCCGGCCCTCGACGAAGATCTGCTTGCCCTTGGTGAGGTACGGCTGCAGGGTCTCGGCCTGCTTGCCCCACAGCACGATGCGGTGCCATTCGGTCTGCTCGTGCTTCTCGCCGTCCTTCGACGTCCAGTTCTCGGTGGTCGCGATGCTGAAGCTCGCCACCGGCGCGCCGCCGGGCGTGTAGCGCACCTCCGCGTCCCGTCCCAGGTTGCCAACCAGCAGTACTTTGTTCACGCTTCCCATAATGGATTCTTCTCCGTTTGCGATGCCGCGGATTGGTTGTGGATGACGGACGCCGATG
>CAZLBU010000224.1:0-3382 GCA_964557815.1 uncultured Bifidobacteriaceae bacterium
AGCGGGAACAGCGGCGTCCCGTCCTTCGACACGCCCTCGGTGACCGCCCGCAGCAGCTCGCCGTCCGTCCAGCCGCCGAGGGCGGCCGGCGTGATGTTCTTTCCGTAGAGCGTGCCCGGGACCCCAGCGGTGACCTGGTCGAACTTCTCCCCGCCCGCTCCCAACCGATCGTGTCTGATGGGTCCCGCCGACTTCGAGAAATCGCGCTCGGTGTGGCAGTCCATGCAGATGGCCACGTGATTGGCCAGATACCGGCCGCGCTCGACGCGTTCGGGCGTGGATTCGATCCGGTACGTCGCCGAGGCCATCGGCACGTCAGGGTACTTCGCGTAGAGATAGGTGAGCCCGCCGGCCGCGGAAAGGACGGCCAGGAAGACCAGGACGAGCACGAGACGCAGGAGAAAGCGCATGGGGATCTCTGAAATGGGAATGGGGGATGATGGCGCCGTCCGAACCTAAGAGGGGCGGCCCCAGGGCCGCCCCTTGGCATCCGCAGGCTAGATACGATCCATCACGGCTGCTGGTTCGATGTCGTCGTGGGCCGCTTCTTCGCGGCGGCGACCATCGAGGCCACGTCGGCTGCCAGCTTCTTCGCGTCGTAGACGATGCCGTCCTTGATGGTGTACTTGACGCCGCCCACCCGCTCGACCCGGCCGTTGGCATCGTTCACCCTCACCGCGCCCGTGGCGTAGAGCGTCTTGAGGTTCTCGAGCGGGTTCTGATCCACGAGGACCATGTCGGCCAGCAGTCCCGGGCGGATGATGCCGAACTCGATGGCCTTGCCCTTGGGCTCGTGCAGGGCCTCGGCGCCGTAGAGGGTGGCCGAGCGGATCACTTCCAGCGGGTGGAAGCCGGCCTCCTGCAGCATCTCGAGCTCCAGGATGTAGCCGAAGCCGTAGGTCTGGTAGATGAAGCCCGAGTCCGAGCCCGTGGTGACGCGGCCGCCGGCGTTCTTGAAGTCGTTGATGAAGCTCATCCACACCTGGTAGAACTTCTTCCACGCAATCTCGTCCTCGGTCGTCCAGTTGAACCAGTAGGCGCCGTGCGCGACGCGGTTCGGCTGGAAGAACTCCCACAGCGACGGGATGGTGTACTGATCGTGCCAGTCGGCGTTGCGCATGCGCATTACGTCACGGCCCGCCGAGTAGATGGTCATCGTCGGATCGATGATGAACTTGCGGTCCACCCACTCCTTGATGAGGGCGTTCCAGGGCTCGCTGCCACGCGGGTGCACCTTGTCCCAGAGCCGCGCCACCTGTCCGAAGCGGTGCTGCTCGTCGTTGTAGTTCTGGTTGACGGGATACTGCTGGATGCTCGAGTCCTTGAGCAGGCTCTCGAACAGCCCGTAGTAGTGCGTCATGGCGCCGAGGCCCAGGCGCGAGGCGTCGCGCGCCGTCATGCGGACCACGCCCATCTGATCGAGGTGCGCCGTGGAGCCGAGATTGTGCTTCTTCGCCTCGTCCAGCAGCGCCGCCATGATCTCGGGATCGTGCGCGCCCAGCTTCAGGCCGTCGATGCCCTTGCCGGCGGCCCAGCGGACCCACTCGCGCGCGGTCTCGGGCGTCTGCGGCTTGCTGCGGTCCCAGCCTTCACCCGAGAAGGGCCGGTGGTAGGAGAAGATGCGCGGCGCGACGATCTGGTTCTTCGCGGAAAGGTCGCGCTGCCCGAGGTCCCAGTCCATCGAGCCGCAGGGCACGCCGCGCACCGTAGTGACACCGTGCATCAGCCACAGCTTGTACACGTAGTCCGGGATATTGGCCTGCCCGCCGCCGCAGTGCACGTGGGCGTCGATGAATCCCGGCATCAGGTAGAGGCCCGTGCCGTCGATCTCCTTCGTCCCCTTGGCCGGGCGCCGCTCGGCATTGATGGCCACCTGCGGGAAGCCGACGCTGGCCACCTCGGTGATGCGGTTCTGCTGGACGACGATGTCCATGGGGCCACGCGGCTGGGCGCCGGTGCCGTCGATCATCGTGACACCGCGGATGACGAGCCGGTCGAACGGCCCCTCGCCCTGGTTGCCACGGGGCTGCGTGGGCTGCATCTGCTGGGCGGCCAGGCCGACGCCCAGCGCGGCAATAAAGGCGGCCGACAACACCGACCGAAGACGGGTAGATCTCACGGGTACCTCCAGGAAAGCTGGAGGACAGTATAAGCGGCGCGAGCAGGCTCGCGCCGTCGGCCTGGCGGTGGGCCTGCGGTGGGCAGTGCTGCGCACCGTCGGCCGCCCTACGGGCGGTAGGCCTTCGGTCGGTTCCCACACGCCGCAGGCGTGCCCTTACCGAGCGACGCGAGGTCCACCACGCCCGCCCACGCGAGCGAAGCGAGCGCCCACGCGCCGAAGGCGCGCCTACCGAGGGCCTCTTGTCACTCCGTCCGGAGCGCCGTCATGGGCTCCACCCGCATCGCGCGGCGGGCAGGCACGAAGTTGGCGGCCCCGGCCGCGGCCAGCATCGTCAGGATCGCGAGAGCCCAGGCGAGCGGATCCAGCGGCGTGATGCCGTAGAGCAACCCGCTCAGGCCGAACGCGGCACCGGCCGCAAGCAGTCCGCCGACCACCAGGCCGACGCCGGCCAGGCCGAAGCCCTGCCGCATCACCATGCCGAGCACGGTGCCGGGATTCGCGCCGAGCGCCATCCGCAGGCCGATCTCCTTCGTGCGGCGCGCCACCGAGAACGCAATCACGCCGTAGAGACCGATGGCGGCCAGCAGCGTGCCCAGCGCGCCGAACGACGCGGCCAGGACGGCCCCGACGCGCGCGGGCATCAGGCTCATCGACAGGTTGTCCTCCATCGTCGAGTTGCCGACGAAAACGAGTCCAGGCTCGATGCCGAGCAGTTCGCGGCGGATGGCGGCCAGGAGCTGGCCGGCGCTGCCCTCGGTGCGCGCCACCAGGTAGTTGTAGCGCTCTGGATCTTGTGCCGACGCGAAGTAGACCATCGCCACGGGCCGCTCGAGGACGCTGTGCACCTTGTGGTTCGAGATGACGCCGGCAATCGTGTACCGATCCTTCGTGACGGCGTTCGTGAAGGTGTGGCCCACGGCGCTCTCGTTCGGCCAGTAGCGCCGCGCCATCGTCTCGTTGACGAGGGCGACCAGCGGGGCGCCCTTGCGGTCGGCCTCATTGAGGTCGCGGCCCTCGAGCACCCGCAGGCCCAGCGTCGGGACGTATCCCGCCGAGACGGCGATGTTCTCGATGGTCTCGCCGCGTTGCCCCTCCCCGTAGGTGCGGCTGTCCACCTGCAGCTCCGCCTGGTTGAAGTTCAGCTCGAACGGCAGGCTGGGCGTCGCGGTGGCCACCGAAACCACACCTGGCATCGCCCGCACACGCGCCACGGCATCGGTCCAGAACTGCTCGCTGCGCTCCGGCGAGTACCGCACCATG
>CAZLBU010000224.1:3392-4809 GCA_964557815.1 uncultured Bifidobacteriaceae bacterium
GGTGTCGAGCGACATGGTGGCGAGCCCCTGGACGTTGAAGCCCACGTCCGCCCGCTGGGACTCCGCCAGGCTCCTGAGGAGCAACCCGGCCACGACGAGCAGGACCGCGGTGAATGCCACCTGCGTCACGACCAGCGCATCGCGCAGCGCGAAGCGCCGCCCGCCCACGCGCCCCGCCGGGGCCTCGCCGCGCAGGTCGTTGACGAGGCTGGGCGCCGAGGCCTTGAGCGCCGGCAGCAGGCTCGCAAGCACGCCGGTGAGGCCGGCCGCGGTCACGGCAAACAGCATGACGCGCCAGTCGAGGCCGATCTCGAGGACGAGATTCACGGGCAGCGGCAGTTGAACCGACGTGAGGGCGCGAATCACGGCCCAGGCACAGGCGATGGCGACCGTGGCGCCCAGCGTGCCGAGGACCAGGCCTTCCATGAGCAGCTGCTGCACCAGGCGGCCGCGGCTGGCGCCGATGGCCAGGCGCACGCTGATCTCACGGCGGCGCGCAGAGGCACGCGCGAGGAGCATCCCGGCCACATTGGCGCAGGCGATCAGGAGCACGAGGCCGACGACCGACATCAACGCGGCGGCACCCATCGACAGGACGCCGCTCGCCTGCGGCACGAGCATCCGCACCTCGGAGGTCGCCACGGCTGACATGTGGCGGTCCTTGTTGGTCTGCGGGTGCGCGGCCTCGAGCTGGCGCCCGATGACCGACATGTTGGCGTGCGCCTGCTCGACGGTGACGCCGGGCTTCAGCCGGCCCTTGACGAACATCCACCGCACGCCGCGGCGCTCGAGGCGCGTGCGTCCGGGCCCCGGCACGACGTCGGTGATACCCGCCGGCTCCACTTCCTCGACGTGCGCCATCGGGAGCCACAACTCCGGCGTGAGCAGCGGCACCACGCCGTTGAAGTCCGGCCGCGTGACCCCGACGATGGTGTACGCCAGGCCGCGGAGCGTGACCGTCTGGCCGATGGCGGACGGCGCGCCGCCGAATTCGTTCTGCCACATCCGGTGGGAGATCACCACGACGCGCGCGGCCCCCGGGTCGTCGTCGGAAGGGACCAGCAGCCGGCCGAGATGTGGGGCGATGCCGAAGAAGGTGAAGTGATTGCCGGTGACAACCTGCCCGATGACCAGCCGCGAGCGTTCTCCGAGAGCCAGCGGCGCGAACATGGGGCTGTAGGCCGTCATGTCGGTGAACACGTCGTTCTGTGCCTTCAGATCGGTGAAGTCGGCGAAGGAGGACGTCGCGTACTCGTCGCCGTCCCCACCCACCGTGAACACATCGACGAGGCTGTCGGGGTCGCTGACCGGGAGCGGCTTGAAGAGCAGCGTGTCGACCAGCGAGAACATCGCGGTGTTGACACCGACGCCGAGGCCGATGGAGAGGATGGCGACGAGGGCGAAGCCCGGGCTGCGG
>CAZLBU010000225.1:0-3613 GCA_964557815.1 uncultured Bifidobacteriaceae bacterium
ACGATGAGCAGGGCATCGTCCACGGCGTACACGTCGCGCACCTTGCCGCGGCGGACCAGGCTGAGCCCTTCGAACGACGTATCCAGGATGGGGGTGGCAGCGCTCACGGAGGAACCCCGATCCTAGCGAGCCGGTCACGCGGGCGCAAGACACAGATTGAGACGCCGAGGGGCCGCAGATGGACACAGAGGCCGCGGATTGGACGCAGATGACGCAGTGGGCCGCGGATGGCCGCAGAGGGAACGCAGGGGCGCCGCAGATTGGACGCAGCTGACGCAGGTGACCAGGGTGGCCGAAGTCGTGCAGGCGCAGTTCGTGGAGCCTGGCGCTGCGTCTCCTCGAGCTGCTCTGATTTGTCCGCCCTCGGCGCCATCTACGGCGCCTGCGCCATCCGCGGCGTCTCTCTCATCGGCGCTCCATCTGCGTCCTATCTGCGTCCACCCATTGGTGTTCGGTTTATTGACCGATCCCGGCTGGCGGCGGGGCGTCTGCGTATAACATGTCTGTGTCTTGCGCGCCGCCTCCCGCACGATTATCGCCGTGGCCCTCGGTGTCGGCCTCCTGGCGATATTTCTCAGGAACGCCGACCTGGCCCGGGTCTGGGAGGCCATGCGCGCGGCCCGACTCGATCTGCTGGCCGCGGCGGTGGTCCTGATTCTCATTACGTACGTGGTTCGGGCCGAGCGGTGGCAGTACCTGCTGGCGCCCCTCGGCAAGACACGGTTCGGTGTGGCGTTCCGGGCGACCGTGATTGGCTTCGCGGCCTCGGCCGTGCTGCCCGCGCGCGCCGGCGAGGTGATCCGGCCTTTCCTGCTGGCCCGCCGCGAGGGCCTGAGCGCAACCGCGGCGTTTGCGACCATCGTGGTCGAGCGCGTCCTCGATCTGGTGACCGTGCTCGTCCTGCTGGCCACCTACTTCGTGGCCTTCGACCCGGGGATGGGCTCGCGCGACTCGGCGTTGTTCTCGGCGATCCGGTTGGGAGGCCTCGTCATGGCGCCGGCGTCCGTGGTCGCGCTGGTCGTGATGTACGTCCTGGCGGGGCATCCGGAATGGCTGCAGGCATGGGTGCGGGGGGCCGAGCGCGTGCTGCCGGGACGGCTGCCTTCGATCCTCGCCCGGGTGCTGCGGATGTTCTCGGAGGGGTTTGGCGTGCTCCGCAGCCCCGAACGGCTCGTGGCGAGCCTCGGCTGGTCGCTGGTGCTGTGGTTGGTGATCTGCGCCGAGACGTGGGTCGTGGCCCGCGCCTTCGCGATCGACATGCCCTTTGTCGGGTCCTGGCTGATGTTGGCGCTGCTGGTCGTCGGTGTCGCCGTCCCGACGCCGGGCGGCGTGGGCGGGTTCCACGAGGCCTTTCGTCTCGGGGCGACCTCGTTCTTCGGCGCCGACAACGATGCCGCCGTCGGTGCGGCCATCCTGCTGCACGCCGTGTCGTTCGTGCCGGTCACCCTCCTGGGCCTCTGGTACGCGGCCCGCGAGGGGCTCGATCTGAAGGGGCTGACGCAGATGACCAACAGGGCGGAACCCGCCGAGGTGGAAGCATGAAGTGTCCCTACTGTGGCCACCTGGGCGACAAGGTGGTCGACTCGCGCGAGAGCCGCGAAGGCGACGTGATTCGACGCCGCCGGCAGTGCCTGAACGACGAGTGTCATCGCCGCTTCACCAGCTACGAGCGGATCGACGAGATCCCGTACATGGTGGTGAAGAAGGACGGGACCCGCGAGCGCTTCGAACGGCAGAAGCTGATCGCCGGCCTGCTGAAGGCGTGCGAGAAGCGGCCCGTGAGCGTGGCGGCGATCGAGGACGTGGCGGATCGGGTCGAGGCGATGCTGCAGGAGCGCGCCGAGAAGGAGATCTCGACGCAGGAGGTGGGCGCCTTCGTCATGGAGGAGCTGAAGAAGCTCGACAAGGTGGCCTATGTCCGCTTCGCCTCCGTCTACCGGCATTTCCGCGATATCGGGGAGTTCATGTCGGAGTTGAAGGACCTGCTCAACTCGAAGGAGTAGCGAGAGGGCTGTGGCTGCGACGCGACCGTCGGGGGTGGTTCGAGCGGTGACGCCGTCGGCTGCCGGCGACGCGGCAAGCCGCCGGCCGTTCCGCGACAACCCGCGCCTCATCCTCGCGGGCATCGTCATGCTGCTGGCGGCCCTGGTCGGGCTGCTCGTGGTGGAGGAGCGGACATCGGCCCTGGCGCCCGACTTCCTCGCCGAGGTCGTGCTCTACGCGCTCTCGGCGACGAACCTCACGATGTTGCTGGCGCTGGTGTTCCTGCTGGCGCGCAACGTCATCAAGTCCATCGTCGAGGGGCGTCGCGGGCTGCCCTTCGCGCGCTTCCGCTCGAAGCTCGTCCTGGCCATGCTGGGCATGACGGTCATCCCGGCCGTGCTCGTCCTGCTGGTGGGCAGCCGGGTGGTGCTCACCGCCGTGGACCGGTGGTTCAACACGCCGGTGGACGAGATCCTGGCTTCGGCCAACAGCATCGCGGCCGACTACTACCAGGACCGACAGCGGATGGTGGCCGAGCAGGCCGCGCGCCTCGCGAAGGGGCTGGCCGCCACGGATTTGTCCGCGGTGGACGTCGCCGCGGTGCGGCGCGTGGTGACGCCAGAGGTGAGCGGCCCGCGCGCGGCGCTCGTGCAGGTCTATCGCGTGGAAACCGGCGCCAACGGCCTGGCCGTCATGCCGGTGGTGGACGTCGCGGCGCCCTCCATTCCACAGGGCTGGGCGCGGGCGTCGGCGGATCGGCTGGCCAGCCAGGCGGCCACGGGCGCCGAGCCCACGCCCTGGATTCTCGAGCCGCTCTCTGCCGGCGGCGAGCTGCTTCGGGTTGCGCACCCGGTGACGCGCGGCGGCACGCTGACCGGGGTGGTCGTCGCGTCCGAGTACCTGGCCGGCAGCCTGGCCGAGCGCTCCCGGCGGATGACGCAGGCCTACGAAGACTACACGCAGCTGCGCGTCCTCCGGCAGCCGCTGGCGGGCGTGTACATCTCGTTCTTCGTGATGGTCACCCTGTTCATTCTCGTGGGGTCGACCTGGCTCGGGCTCTACCTCGCGAAGCGCATCACGCGGCCCGTTCAGGCACTGTCGGAGGCGGCCAGGGAAATCGGCGCCGGCCACTACGACCACCGCATCGAGCACCAAGGCGCAGACGAGTTCGCGGCGATGGTCGATGCGTTCAACGCGATGGCGGCTGAAGTGGCGTCCAGCCGCCGGCGCCTCGAGCGGGCCAGCCTCGATCTCGAGCGCAAGCACCAGGAGGGCGAGAGCCGCCGCCGCTACATCGAGGCCGTCGTCGAGCGCATCGCCACCGGCGTCGTGTCGATCGATCGGCTCGGCCGCATCGGGACGATCAACTCGGCAGCCGCGCGACTGCTGGAGCTCGACGCCCGGGCCGTGGGCCGGCCCGCCGTCGACGTCTTCGCCCGCGCTGACCTCGCGCCGGTGAACGAGCTGATCGACCAGTCGGCTCGGGCGCGCACCGACTCGCTGGCGCAGGAGATCGCCCTCGTCCGCGACGGACGCGAGCGGCACCTCGCGGCCGTGGCCACGCGCGTGCCGGGGGCGGAGGGCGGCTACGACGGCACCGTGCTGGTGGTCGACGACGTGACACCGCTCA
>CAZLBU010000225.1:3623-4787 GCA_964557815.1 uncultured Bifidobacteriaceae bacterium
CGGCGGCTCGCCCACGAGATCAAGAACCCGCTGACGCCCATCCAGCTGTCCGCTGAACGGCTGCGGCGCAAGCTCACGACCCTGGAGCCTCCACTGCAGGACCTCGTGCAGGAGTGCACGACGACCATCATCGGCGAGGTCGAATCGCTGAAGGGCCTCGTGGACGAGTTCTCGCAGTTCGCCCGCATGCCAACGCCGCGCGCCGTGCCGACCAACCTGTCGGCGCTGGTCAACGAGACGCTGTCGCTCTACGACGGGCTGTTCACGTCGGTGCGGTTCGAGCGCCGGTTCGATCCGGCCGTGACCGACGTGCGCGTGGATCCCGAGCAGATCAAGCGTGTTCTGGTCAACCTGATCGACAACGCCATCGAGGCGATGGACCGGCGGGGCAACATCCTCGTCGAGACCGCGCGCGACCGGCCCAACGGCTTCGCCCGCATCGTCGTGGCCGACGACGGGCCGGGCATCCCGGAAGGGGAGCGCGAGAAGCTGTTCCTGCCGTACTACTCGACCAAGGGACGGGGCAGCGGCCTGGGCCTCGCCATCGTGCGTCGAATCGTGGCCGAGCACGGCGGGTCGGTGGACGTCGCCGACAACATGCCGCGGGGCACGCGGTTTACGATAGAGCTGCCGTGTTGAAACGACCGGGGAATACGACGAGCGCAACGGACAGCCGGAAGGCCGTTCCCGTGGGGACTGGATGGCGGCCATCCTGGTCGTAGACGACGAACCGGGCGTGCGATCGTCGGTGGCGGGCGTGCTGCGCGACGAGGGCTTCGAGGTGGACGCGGCCAGCACTGGCGAGGAGTGTCTCGGCCGCGTGGCCGAGCGCGCCTACGACGTCATCCTGCTCGACATCTGGCTGCCCGGTATCGACGGGCTCACCACGCTGCAGCGACTCGGCGAGCGCCAGGTGGATGCCCAGGTGGTCATCATCTCCGGCCACGGCAACATCGAATCAGCCGTCCGCGCCATCAAGATGGGCGCCTTCGACTTCATCGAGAAACCGCTCTCGCTGGAGAAGACGGTGCTCGTCGTCCGCAATGCCCTGCGCCAGCGGGATCTCGAGACCGAGAACCGCGCGCTCCGCGCGCGTGTGGACCGCCAGTACACGATGGTGGGCGAGAGCCCGGCGATGGCGAGGTTGCGCGAGCAGGTCGCCAT
>CAZLBU010000226.1:0-645 GCA_964557815.1 uncultured Bifidobacteriaceae bacterium
GCTCTGCCGTTGGACATAGGGCACCAGAATGAAGAAGACGAAGATCACCTGGCCGAAGGGCTCCGGTTCAACCTCGAGGCCGACGGACACACCGTCGACATCGAAGGGGATGGCGACGGCGCCCTGGAGCGCCTTCTCGCGGGCGGCGCGCCGTACGACGCGGTGATCCTCGACGTCATGCTGCCGGGCCGCAACGGGTTCGAGGTTGTGCACGCCCTGCGCGAGGCCGGCCAGTACGTGCCCGTGCTGATGCTCACCGCCCGCGGGCGCCCCGAGGACGTCCTGCAGGGCTTCGAGGCGGGCGCGGACGACTATCTGCCCAAGCCGTTCGAGCTGGCCATCCTCCTCGCCCGCGTGAGGGGCCTCCTGCGCCGCCGCCAGTGGGCCCGTGAGGCGGCGTCGGCCGCCGAGGCGCCTCGCGTGCTGACCTTCCATGGCCGCACCCTGGATCTCGCGGCCCTCGAACTGCGCGTCGGCGACAAGATCTACCACCTGACCCAGATGGAGACCGACCTGCTGGCGTACCTGATTCGCAACGCCGGGAAGGCCGTCTCGCGCAAGGCCATCCTCGAGGATGTCTGGGCGCTGCACGAAGACACCGACACCCGCGCCATCGACAACTTCATCGTCCGCCTCCGCCGCTAC